>CAZBII010000071.1:0-21008 GCA_964491665.1 uncultured Moraxellaceae bacterium | reverse complement strand
GTAGCGCCGCTGTTCCTTGTTGAGCGGCGTGTCCTTCAGCAGCTCGGCAATGCCGATGACGCCATTCATGGGCGTGCGGATTTCATGGCTCATCTTCGCCAGGAATTCGCTTTTCGCCGTGCTGGCCGCCTGCGCCTTGTAGGCTTCGCGCATCTTTTCCAGCAATTGCGACTGCGCCTTGTATTTTTCCTTGCGCTCTTCGTTGTAGAAACTGCCGAACGCCATGGACAGCAGCACCACTTCCGCCGCCGAGCCAATCTGCGCGGCATTTTCCGTAAAGAAGTTGCTGGGTACCAGGCCAATATAACCCAGCGCCAGAAAGATCATGCCGAGAATCACCGTGAACCAGGCCAGCGTGTAAATGCGGGCGATCTGGGCGCCCTTGCGCCAGGTCAGAATACCGGCCACCAGATTGATCAGCATGGACAGCAGCACGCCGTAGATGCCCATCTGCACCATGTACTTGTACGGCATGATGAAGCTGCCCAGCACAACGGTGACACCCCAGCCGACGCCGGCGCCCATGACATAAAAATAGCGCGGCGTGTAACGGCGGCTGTCCAGAAAGAAAATCGAGAACAGAATAGCGAGCGCGCTGGTGGCGCCAAGAAAAAACACCACGGAAATCTGGTTCCAGCTCGTCCAGTCCGGCCACACATACTGAAAACCGAAACCGCGGGAAATACTGAATGCGCCGCCCTGGAACATGATGTACAGCACATAAAGCAGATACGCCTTGTTGCGCACCAGGAAGAACAGGAACAGGTTGTAGAAAAACATCACGATCATGGTGCCCAGATAGATTCCCTGGCCCAGCATGAATTCCTGGTCAGTCTTGATGAACTGGGTTTCTTCCCACAGATACAGCGGCATTTTCAGCGAGCCTTCCGATTCCAGGCGCACATACACGTCCACGCTGGACGACAGTGGCAGCAGGATGGGGAAGATGAAATTGCGGTGATCGACCGGGCGGTGGGAGTGGGGCAGGCGGTCGCCGACGTGAAAGGCTTTGGTGATCTGGCTGTCGCTGACGTAATAGACATCCAGATAGTCGTGCATGGGGTAGTTGATATCCAGCAGCCACTTCACTTCCTTGTCGCGCTGGTTCTTCAGGTTCACCCGGAACCAGTAAACGTTATCTGAATAACCGAAATTGGGCGTGCCGTCCTTGCTGGTGGTCCACTGCAGGCGGGAGTCTGGCTTCAGCAGGTCGCTGATGCGCAACTGATGGCCCGGGTCTTCCAGGATTTCGAGACTGGGAGAGAGGTTGTAGAAGCCTTCCCGCGCGTTGATTTCGACGGTGGCCGCCAGCGTGGGCGCCGATAGCAGCAACAGGACCAGCAGGGCTGACAGGTAGCGTTCCATGTTCGGTGTAGACTCCAGCTCCTTGGGAGGTGTCTGTCGTTCAGTCTGTGCGGGTGTTACCTGAAGGGAATACCGGCTGCATTCAGTATTGACGATTTGCGTGAAATTTTCCCGGCTTCGTCGCAGGGGCGGGCCGGTGAGTGGCCCCAGACCGGTCCCGGCCAGGCGGGATCGTCCTGATGCCTGCCGATCACATGCACATGCATCTGCCGTACGATATTGCCCAGCGCGGCTATATTGATTTTCTCGCAGCCGAAGACCTGTTTCACGCACTGTCCCAGCTGTACGCAATCGGCATGCAATGCCTGCTGCGCCGCCGGCGACAGGTCGAACCACTCGCTCACGCCATCCTGTTCCGGCACCACGATGAACCAGGGATAGCGGGCGTCATTCATCATCAGCAACAGATGATGTTCATTGCGTCCGATGAAAATGGTGTCGTTCTGCAGGCGGGTATCCAGCGCAAAAGCCATCAGTGCGACGCTACCTGCTGCTGCCCCTCGGCAATGCCGATGTAGTCGGTCAGAATCTTGCCGGTTTCCTTCAGGATGAAATCCACTTCAATCTTGTCCTTGCCCGCCATCTCGCTGATGTTTTCCTCTTCCTCATCGTCCACCACTTTCAGTTCCTTGACGGACTTCAGCAGCGGTTCGCCGAGTGCACCGCGGCGCTTGTTCTCAATGGCCAGACGCTGTTCCTCGAGATCGTGCTTTTCCTGCTCCCGTTTTTTCCAGTTCAGCGACACTTCTGTTTTCTTGCGAATGGCTTCCAGGCTGGCCAGCTGGTCCTGCACATACTGGAATTCAGGGTCTTTGGCGGCGCGCTGCTCGTGTGCGGTCCGCAGATAGGTAATCACGGAATCGATGTTGTGCTGCTTGTGATAGCGGGCCGGGCGGATGTTGTCGGACGGCAGCGCGTGGGGCAGGGAGCTTTCGCCGATCTCGTTCTGGTCGATCAGGCTCGGGTATTCGATATCGGGAATGATGCCCTTGTGCTGATTGCTTTCGCCCGACACCCGGTAGAATTTCGCCATGGTGATTTTCAGCTGGCCGCGGTCAAGTTCCTGCAGCGACTGCACAGTACCCTTGCCAAAGGTGCGCTCGCCCACGATCAGGCCGCGCTGGTAATCCTGGATGGCGCCGGCAAATATTTCCGATGCCGATGCACTCAGCCGGTTCACCACCACAGCCAGCGGGCCGTCATACAGAATGCGCGGGTCCTGATCCGTCATCACTTCCACGCTGCCATTGGAGCCGCGGATCTGTACGGTAGGGCCGGACTCAATGAACAATCCCAGCAGACTGTTCACTTCCTGCAGCGACCCACCGCCGTTGTTGCGCAGGTCAATCACCAGTCCGTCAATCTTCTGCTGCTGCAGCTTCTGGATCAGCCTGGCGACGTCATAGGTGGTGGAGCGGCAGCCGTCGTCGCCGGATTTCAGGCAGCGGAAATCCGCGTAAAAAGTGGGAATGCTGATGATGCCGAGCTTTTCCTTCTTGCCGTTGATGTCAACGTCCATCACTTCGGACTGCGCCGCGCGATCCTCCAGTTTCACGGTGTCGCGGGTAATGCTCACGATGCGGGTTTCATGGTCGCTCTTGGCATCGGCCGGAATCACTTCCAGATGCACCACGGTGCCTTTCTTGCCGCGAATGCGATCCACGACTTCATCCAGGCGCCAGCCCACCACATCCTGCATTTCTTCCTTGTCCTGGCCCACGCCGACAATGCGGTCTGCCGCTTTTAGCACCTTGCCCAGGTCGGCTGGTCCGCCCGGCACCAGACTCACCACCTTGGTGTACTCGTCCTCGCTCTGCAGCACTGCGCCGATGCCTTCCAGCTGCAGGCTCATGTTGATGTTGAAATTCTCCGAGACCTTGGGGGAAAAATACTGGGTGTGGGGATCGAAGGTCTGGGTCAGCGAATTCATGTAGATCTGGAACGCGTCTTCGCTGTTGGTTTGCTGCACCCGGTTCAGGTTGGTGCGATAGCGGCGTTCGAGGGTCTTGAGGATGTCGGCATCGGCCTTGCCGTTCAGCCGCATGTTGATGATGGTGTGCTTGATCCGTTTGCGCCACAGGTCATCGGACTCGGCCTGGCTGGCAGGCCACTGCATTTTTTTGGGATCGGTTTCCAGCGATTCTTCCTTGCTGAAATCAAACTTCTCCATGCCGCCGGATACCAGATTGAGAGCGAAATCCAGGCGGTCGGAAATGCGCTGCTGGTAACGGTTGAAGATGTCAAAGCCGGGCTGCAGATTGCCTTTTTGCAGGGCGTCATCCAGCTGGGTGCGATAGCGGCTGAACTCATCGATATCCGACTGCAGAAAGTAACTCTTGCTGCTGTCCAGATCGTCCAGATAGCGGTCGAACACTTCGGTCGAGAGCGAATCGTTCAGGGGGAATTTGCGGTAGTGCAACTCCTCCAGCCGCTCCACCACCATGTCGGCAGTCGCTGCCTGCTGACGGGTTGGCTTGAGCGTGTCGACTTTGATCGAACCGTAGCTGGTGGACGCAACCAGCAGCGAGAACAGAAGGGCGGGGGCGATTCGGTGCATGGAGCCTGCTTGCTTGGAGTTGGATTTCATCATATTCCCGGATTTCGAGCGCTGTGTGCGCATTCGACTCGCAGTGTGTTGGGTAGTTGCAACAACCCACCATGTAGGCATCTGATTATACAGTTTAATCCAAAGCGTTCAGGTTGCCTTTGGAATCCTGTGAATTGGTTTTAAATATCGACCAGGCAAGCAAACTTACTACTGCGACAGGCAAACTCAACTACTACGAAAAAATACTTGTAAAATTCCCTTCCCTCATTAGACTTGGCGGTCATTGTGAGTGCGAGACTTCGTTGATTTTTTGTCTCGATAAGTCCCGCGACCCACCCTGCAAGACAAGCCGGAAGCGTTGCCTCGCAGGCATCAAAAAAGCAAAAAAAACCGAAAATATAACAACATAATCCTGTAAGACTGTAAGGAAGGCAGGGGGAATGCATGGCTAGGAAGTATGTGTGGCCATTTCAACGGATTGGCTTTCTGGGTTCCTGTGTACTGGCTGCGACCTGTGTAACGGTGTCGTCTTCGGCCAGTGCTGCTCTGGTTGAAAACTTGACGATTGGCAGTCCCAAGGCCCTGGCATTGGGCAATGCGGTCACTGCCGATCCTCCCGGTATTGATTCCATTCACTTCAATCCCGCCGGCCTGGCCAAGGTCCAGGGGCGCGAAGCGCTTCTGAAAGTAGCGCTGGCCAGCTTCAATTTCCGTATCGAATTTGGTGATTTCTCTCCGGAAGCGCAGCAGCAGCTCGACATCTGGGGCAAGGAAGATCCCGTGGAAAACTCGGTCAGCGAGACCGATACCGCCATGTTGCGAATTCCGTTTCGCGAGGCACTGGTTGAGTGGCCCTTGCCGTTTATCGTTGTACCCACCGGTGGTGCGGCTTTCCGTCCCGATGGCGAAAACTATGTGCTGGGTACTGCGGCCTATTCCCCAATGGCCGCCGGTTACAAGCGTGACAAGGACGATCCGGGCCGGTTCATGGGCGAAGAGCTCTCCCTTGTTCGTCTGACCTATTTCTCCCCTACCATTGGCATCCAGCTGACCGACGAATGGTCTGCCGGTGTGGGTCTGCATTTCTCCTGGCAGGGTGCTGCCGCGAGAACCGAGTTGCGGGTTCCGCACCTTGCGCTGGCCGTTTTGGGTGAGGCCATTACACAGATTGATGACCAGCTCAATTGCGACCTGACGGTGTGTGACGGTGCGCTGGAGCCTTTCCAGCGAGTGGCAGACCTCGAATTCAACGCCGAAGCTCCGCTGTCCACCAGTATCAACTTTGGCCTGCTGTGGGAACCGAACCCCTGGTTTACCTGGGGCATGCTGTACCAGACTGAATCCAAAAGCCGTATGAAGGGCTATTACAAGTTCACCTACGGCGATGAGTGGGTGAACCTGTTTTCCGGCGTAACCGACATTCTGGGAGAAGGCACCATGAACTTTCTGGGCCTGCCAACCGGGCGGGCGCTGGAAGAGGGGGACGCCCAGGTTGAGTTTCGCGTGCCGCAGCATTTTGCCACTGGCATCAGCGTGAAAGTCACCCCGAACTGGAAAGTGAATCTGGACGCCAAGTGGACCGATTGGGGAATCTGGGAAGGGTTGGTGGTGGAATTCGACCAGCCCATGGAATTCCTGAAAGTTGCCCGCCTGCTGGCGCCGGAGTATGCAACACGCACCGAGCTGACCATTCCTCGCCACTATGAGAGCGTATGGAACTACGCCATCGGCGTGGAATACCAGTATGACGATCGCCTGGTACTGCGTGGTGGATGGGAACCCCGCACCAGCTCCATCCCGACAGACAAGCAGGATGTGCTGTTGCCGGTGGGTGACGGCGACCTGATTTCGGTCGGAGCCGGTTACAGCTGGAGCAAGGATTCCAGAATTGACGTCGCGGCAGGCTACGTTTTGATGGAAGCCCATGTGCCTGCAGGGGCCAGTACCAACTCCAACAGCGAGAATCAGGCCAACAACTTCCTGTACAACCCCTACTCGGGCCTGAATTTCGATTCACAGGTAACCGCCTATTTGTTTGAGGCCAGTTACACCTTCCAGTTCTGATCTGCTTTTGCAGCGGCCATCTTCATGCTCCAATTCATCTGTTGGATGACAGATAGTTCGGGAGTGTGAAGATGGCAGTGCAGGTGTTTCTTGTCCGTCATGGGCAAGCGGCGGCGGGATGGGATAGTGATCCTGATCCGGGCCTCAGTCCTCTGGGTTTGCGGCAGGCGCAGTCAGTGTGTGACGCCTTTGCCTCCGGAACCCCATTCCCACTCTTCTCAAGCCCTTTGCGGCGCGCACAGCAGACGGCGGCCCCGCTGTCCGACATCTGGCACATTCCCGTGCAGATCGATCCGGCCTTTATAGAAATTCCTGCGCCGAAAGGACTGTCGATGGCCGAACGGATGAGCTGGCTGCTTTCAGTGCGTGACCTGACGTGGCAGCAGGCCAGCGAGGATCTGTGGCAATGGCGCCGGCAAATGCTCGATCGACTGACCGCATTCTCGGAACCCTGCATCGTATTCACTCACTTCATGGTCATGAATCTGGCGGCGGGAGTGGCACTGGAGACAGATCGGCTCGTCCATTATCAGCCAGCCAACGGTTCCATCCTTTCCCTTTCTGTTGGGGCAGGAGTGGTGGAGATTGTGGATCTGGGTCTTCAGGCCGAGACGCGGGTGCTCTGATGCCCGGCGCCTCTTCATGTCGCTGCACAGGCGGCAGAGGTAGACAGTGCGGGATAAATCGTTGACCACACTGAATTTTCGTACAGTCTTTTAGTATGTTTATTCTAAAAAAAGCCGTTAATCTTCCTTATAACTTGTAGTGGCACTTTTGTTGCCCAAAGTTCACACGAATTTGGTTGTGCCGACCATTCAGGTGTTGTTTTAGTAAGCGTACTTTCTCGCCCGGACCTCATCGGGCATTCCCTTAGCCCGCCTCCCAAGCGGGCCTTTTTTTGCCTGCCATATTTGCTCCTGCGCCTGTCTTGGTATTCCACCCCTCTGTTTTTGTTAACTATTTTAACCTTGCTGAGCAAATATCAGCCTGAAAATACCTAATTGCAAAAAGAATCAGCAGCTTGGGGAACTTTTTTAAGGAATTTTTTTTGATGTTCGAATAATCTCGCCTAGACTTCGAAATTAGACAGCAGAGGTCTATCGGTGCCATTGCCCTGCTGCCGGTTTTCAGGCGATGGCGGGATTGCTCACAAAAAGAAAAGGAAACATCAATGGTTAAGAAGAAATTTACCTTAGCCTTGTTCCCTTTGGCTCTTTGCTTTTCCAGTGCGCATGTGTTGGCAGCTGCCACCGTTGCGGATCTGGAGCAGAGAATTGCGGAACAAGAAAAACAGATCCTCCGGTTGAACAATACCCTCAAAGGCACTCGGGCCGCCGTCAAGGAAGACCGTTCCCGCATTCAGGAAATGCAGGAACGTCTGAAAATCAACGGATTCCTGTCTGCAGGCGTTGCAACTAATGATGGCGACAAGGTGGAAGAAACTTTTTATGGAGTTTCTGACGATTACACTACTGCTGCCGTCAGCAAACTGGGTGTGCAGATGACATTTCAGGTGGCTGATAACTTCAGCGCCACCGCCCAGATGGTGAGCAAGGGCACCAAGGATTACCAACTCGAAGCGGAGTGGGCTTATCTGACCTACGAGGCGACCAACAGTCTGAAGTTCAACGTTGGCCGTCAGCGCATTCCTTATTATCTGCTGTCTGAATACCTTGACGTAGGCTTTGCGCTGCCATGGGTATCGCCGCCGATTGAACTGTACAACATCCCCATTTCTGCCACTGACGGTATTTCGGGTATCTATACCTTCGGCTTGGGCCCCATGAACTTCACCTGGCAAACGTATGCGGGTGCAGGCGGTGGTTACAGCGAACAGCTGGAAGCTGTGTTCACCCAGAACCAGTCGTGGGGTACGAACCTGGTGGCAGAAGTGGACTCCTGGACTTTCCGCTTGGGTTATACCACATCCCGTCTGGATGCTGATCCGACTGCTGGTGGTTCTGGCGCACAGGCAGTAGAGGCGCTGAATCTCGCGAAAGACACGCTTGGCCCCACCTTAGGTGTGGCATTGCCTGCTGGTCATGAATGGATCGGTGGTGTTGAAAATATTGTCACCGATTACATCAGCGGTGGCTTCATGTACGACGATGGCAAGCTGCTGGTGCTGGGTGAAATTGCCAACCTGAGCGTGGATGATACTTTCCAGCCGGTGGGTGATTCGGGCTACCTGACTGTAGGCTATCGTTTCGGCAAGTGGATGCCGCACGTGACTTACGCCAAGTTCCAGACTGACTCCAAGAATGACAAACAGGTGCGTCAGATCCAGGAGTATGTGGATGCGATGGGTGCGGCGGCCAGTACTGCTGGGTTGACCTACAATGCGGGGGTCAATGCTGCACTGGGGCTGCCTTTGCCGAGCAATCGGGTATTGTCGACTACAGCGTGCGCAGTAGCGCCAGGTGTTACCTGTGATGCTGATACCTTGGTGTTAATGGGGATTCGCGACACCATGCTGGAAGCTGCGGCAGGATATGGCAGTGACTTGCATAACGCACTGGAAGCCCAGATTCAGCAGCAGCAGTCGTATACGCTGGGCCTGACCTACGACGTGAGTGCGCGAGTGAAAGCAAAAGCGCAGGTTACTCACTATGAAGGTTTTGGCTCGGGTGATTACCAGACACTCAGTACGACCCAGCTGAACTCGGTGACAACCCAGTACGGCGGCTTTATCTCCAGTGATGTCGATGGCAATGGCCGCTTCTCCGGTGAACCCGGCGCAGCTGGCAATCACACTGCCGTTTATTCCCTCTCTGTCGACGCTGTGTTCTAAGGGAGGAGCCGATAATGACTATCACAACAAAAATCGTACGCTTTTTAGGTGCTTCCGCACTTCTGCTGTCCGCTTCATTGGCTACAGCTGAAGTTGTGGTTATCGTCAATGCATCATCTCCGATTGCCAATGCCAGCGCGGATGACATCGCGCAGGTTTTTCTGGGCAAGCGCAGTGATATTGGTGGCAACGATGTAGTTCCGGTTGATCAGTCTGAAGGTAATGCCGCGCGCAATACCTTCTACGATAAGCTGGTTGGGAAAAATGGATCGCAGCTGACTTCATATTGGTCCCGTCTGATCTTCACCGGCAAGGGCAATCCGCCCAAGCAGGTGGGTGGTGATGCCGATGTGGCAGAAGCGGTTCTGGATGATGAGGAAGCGTTGGGTTATATCGACTCGACTGCTGTAATTGAAGGTGTGAAGGTAATTTACACCATCAAGTAAGGTTGCACCGAAAACAGAAAAGCCGCGCTCCGGAAATGGTGTGCGGCTTTTTTTGTGGCCATTAATTACTGCTGTGCGCGCTCTGTTTGGATGCTTGTCATCACCACTTCGCGTAGTGATCTTCGCAGAACCCCGGAATCCGATGCAGCTCAGTGCGTTTACCCTCTGCATCCGTAAATGAACCGTCGAAAAACCCGGTAAGCTGGGTGAAGTTGGATGCCAGCAGGAGCAGGTTGAGTTTTTCCCGGCGCTCGCCGTCGGGGGTGAAGGTCAGGTCGAGCTGGCCGCTTTCGCTGGTGATGCGCCAAGGTTTGCGACGGTCGTTGCGATCGAAATGTAAATTGACCGGTCCGCACGGATGCAGGCTGTTGCCGATCCAGATGCCATTCTCACTGAAGCCGGTTTCGTTGACGCCATTCGCCAGGTTTGCGCCTACGGCAGTGCCGTCCGCCAGGCGACCGGACAGGCTGGCCCAGTTCCATGCGGTGTGGCGACGCAGGTAGCCGCAGGTCCAGTCGTAGCTGCCGGAAAAGCTGCCATCCAGGTCGATGTGCAGGTCGCCCCAGTGAATCGCGCCCTCTGCGGACAGCGTGGTGGCTTTCTGGGTGTAGGTCCAGCCGCTGAATCCGGTGCGGGTACAGACGGCTATGGGCTGGAAGCCGGCAGGTTCACTGAGTTTGAAGTCGATGCGCAGGTCCTCGCCGGAAAATATTTCCACGTTGCGGCTGCGGGGATTGTTGTGGGCGTAGAAGTTGAAGCTGGTGTCGCCTTTGCGGAAGCGGTGCATGCCGTGGTCGGGTGTGCTGACCATGCTGCACTGCAGGCTGAGTGGTTGCAGCAGGCTTTTCTGCCGCAGTTCGCCGGTGTGACGGTCGTGCAGGTAAACAAAGGCATTGCTGACGTATTTCACGCTGACGATGGCGCAGCCAAGGGTATAGCGTTCGCTGACCAGTCCGACAAACTGGAACTGCTTGAGGTGGAAATGGCGGGCGAGCCGGCCTGCAATCTGGTCCATTTCATTGCGATAGAGGAAGTCGCGATGATTCACGTCTCCGACCGGCCTGCCGAAGCGGCCGAAGTGGGGTTGCCCGCTGGCGTCAATCAACTTATCGTATGTCACCGTTTGTTTATTCATGTCGATTTTTCTGGGGAAATTTATGTATATGGCACTCAAGCACAGCCACATGCTGTTCGCTGTCATCAGTGGTGTATTTTTTCTTGTGCGCGGCTGCTGGATGCTGATGGATTCGCAGATGCTGCAAAAAGTGTGGGTGAAGGTGCTGCCTCATGTCAACGACACCTTGCTGTTGGTCTGCGCCATCGGTCTGTGTGTGGTGACGCAGCAGTATCCGTTTGTGGAGAGCTGGCTTACGGTTAAAGTGTTCATGCTCATCGCCTATATTCTGTTGGGCACGATTGCGCTGAAACGCGGCAAGACCAAGTCGATTCGGGTAGTTGCGTTTTTCGCGGCGCTGGCATCCTTCATTTTCATGGTGTCGGTGGCGCGCACGCATCATCCGCTGGGTTTTCTGCAATTCGTTTTGTGAGCGATGCAACGTGAGTGAGTTCTGGCAGGATACGGCGATCGAAAAAATCACTGACACACGCTGGCGCGGGCTGGTGTCGCCGCGCTGGAATGTAGGGTCGGTGCCCAATGGTGGCTATCTGATGGCGATGGCGGCGCGCACGCTGCGGGAAGCCCTGCATCACGACGATCCGCTGACGATTACCGGGCATTTTGTCGATCGCGCGCTGAACGGTCCGGTGGACTTGCAGGTGGAGCCGATCCGCATGGGCAAGACGGTATCCACTGGCGCGCTGCGTTTCGTGCAGGAAGGGGTAGAGCGGGCGCGGTTCACGGCTACCTTCGGCGATCTGGACAAAACGGAAGGAGAGAGCTGGATTCTGGAGCCGGCGCCGGCAATCGCTCACCCCGAGGCGTTTGTGGAAGGCCCGAATTTTCTGGCGATCCACGAGCGGGCGGAAATTTTGTATGCGCCGGAAAAGGCGGGTTGGCTGCGCGGTGATTTGTCGGGCAAGCCGGAGCATTTGATCCGCTACCGGTTTCGCGATGGCACCGAGCCCGATGTGTTGTCGCTGCCATTTTTTGCCGACTGTGTGCCGCCGACGGTGTTTGCGAAATTCGGTCCCGGTGGCTGGGTGCCGACGCTGGAGTTGACCGTGCAGGTGCGGGCGAAACCGGCGCCGGGCATGCTGACGGCGCGTTACATCACGCGTTATCTGACGCACGGTCTGATGGAAGAGGATGGTGAGATCTGGGATTCGCAGGGCACTCTGGTGGCAATCTGCCGGCAGCTGGCCCGGTACCGGGCAGGGTCTTCGTTCGTGTGAAATGAACGTTTGGCGGGCAAGAAAAAGGGTGGTCGCTTGCGCTTCCACCCTTTTTTTGTTGCCGGGATTTTTCCGTCAGTGGATCAGTCTTTCCGGTACATGGTGACGACGCAGGCGCCGCCGATGCCGATGTTGTGCTGCAGCGCAACGCGGGCACCTTCCACCTGACGCTTGTCCGCCTGGCCGCGCAATTGCCACACCAGCTCGGTGCACTGCGCCAGGCCGGTAGCACCCAGCGGATGGCCCTTCGACAGCAGACCGCCCGACGGATTCACAACCACTTTGCCGCCATAGGTGTTGTCGCCGTTCAGGATGAATTTCTCGGCGGTGCCTTCCGGCGTCAGACCCAGTGATTCGTAGGTGATCAGTTCGTTGGCGGTGAAGCAGTCGTGCAGTTCCACCACGTTGACTTCGCTGGCGCCGATGCCGGCACGCTCATACACATTGGCGGCGGCGCGCTTGGCCATGCCGTAGCCCACCATGTCCATCATGCTGTCGGCAAAGCTGTCCGGCATATCGGTCTGCAGATCCTGTGCGGCGATGTAGACCGGATTCTTGATGCCTTTTTTCTTGGCATAAGCATCGGAACAGATGACCGCAGCAGCGGCGCCGCAAGTGGGCGGGCAGCATTGCAGACGGGTCAGCGGACCGTATTGATGCGGCGACTGCATGACTTCTTCCAGCGTCACCAGATCGCTGAAAATCGCGAACGGGTTGACGTTGGCGTGCTTGCGCGCCTTCACGGCGATGCGGGCGAAAATCTCGTCGCTGATGCCGTATTTTTTCTGGTACTCGGCGCCGGCGCCACCAAACATCTGGGCAGCAGGAGGAGCAGGTTTGAATTCCTGCAGGCGCAGCATGGTGGTGCCGTGCAGTTCGATGGAGTTGGCGCGGTCACCGAATTTGGAACCGAGCGCGCCTTTTTCCATCTTTTCGAAACCGAGCACCAGTGCCACGTCGATTGCGCCGGAGGCAACGGCCTGACGCGCAGCAAACAGTGCGCTGGAGCCGGTGGAGCAGTTGCTGTTGACGTTGAAGATGGGGATGCCGGTTTGGCCGACTTCATAAATAGCGCGGTGGCCGCTGCAGCTGTCGCCGTAGACATAGCCGGTCCAGGCCTGCTGGATTTCGCTGTAGTCGATGCCGGCATCCTGCAGGGCCAGACGCACCGCGTCAGCACCCATTTGCGGATAGTCTTTTCCATTCGGATCGCCGGGCTTGAAGAACTTGGTCATGCCGACGCCGATCACATTCACACGTTGTGTCATGTTCTTTTCCTCGTTGCCGGATTACCGGTTACCCAGATTCTGCATGATGGCCATCATGGCTTCCTGGCCGTTGCGCGGATGATCCACATTGGTGAAGTCGACGACCTTGTCCCACTGCTCTGCCACATCTTCCGCAGTGAAAGCGTTGTCGCCGATCTTGAAACCGACACCCTTGGTGCGTTCCCAGCGCAGTGCGCCGATCCAACCGGCGCCGACTTCATACAGGCCGCCAGTGAAGGGGCTGTTCTCGTCGCACAGTTTGATGACGAGCGGAGTCACATATTCCGGCTTCAGCTGTTCGATGAGGGGAGGGGGCAGGATGGTTTCGGTCAGGCGCGACCCGGCAATCGGTGCGATGGTGTTGACCATGATGTTGGCTTTCTTGCCTTCCAGTGCCAGGGTTTGGCTCAGGCCGTGCAGGCCCAGTTTCGCCATGCTGTAGTTGGCCTGGCCGAAGTTGCCGTAAATGCCTGCGGCGGAGGCAGTGAAAATGATGCGCCCATAATTGGCTTCGCGCATGTAGGGCCAGGCAGCGTGGCTGACCTTGAAGGCGCCTTTGACGTGTACCTGATAGACCAGATCCCAGTCGGCTTCGGTCATCTTGTTGAAGCTCTTGTCGCGCAGGATGCCGGCGTTGTTGATCACCACGTCCACGCGGCCGAAGTTGTCCATCGCAGTCTGCACGATCTTGTCGCCGTCGGTAACGGAATCATAGTTGGCAACGGCTTCGCCGCCGGCCGCAATGATTTCTTCCACTACCACGTCGGCGGCATTCTTGCTGGCGCCTTCACCGAATGCACTTCCGCCCAGATCGTTGACAACAACCTTGGCGCCGCGACGGCCGAATTCCAGCGCGTGGCTCTTGCCCAGTCCGTTGCCGGCGCCGGTTACAATTACTACGCGATCATCAAAACGGATTTGAGTCATTTCAGGTCTCCTGATTTTTTTGATTGTTGTGGGCAGAAATGCGTGTAAGGAATCACTGGCACAATTCTGCGCTACAAAAAGAAAAGGCGGTCCAGTAACCGCCTATTTCTTTGTTTGCATGACTGTCGAAACAGTCTCCCTCTTATAGCCCCAGCCCGCGGCCAATGATCTCTTTCATGATTTCATTGGTGCCCGCAAAGATGGTGGTTATTCTGGCGTCGACATAGGCGCGTGCGATCGGGTATTCCATCATGTAGCCGTAGCCACCGTGGAACTGCACGCAGCGTTCTACCACGCGGTTCAGCAGTTCGGTGGTCCACCACTTGGACATGGCCGCTTCGTCAGGAGTGACCTTGCCTTCCAGGTGTTTCATTACCAGGGCGTCAACGAAGGTCAGGCCGATGGTGATTTCGGTTTTCATTTCCGCCATGCCGAAACGGGTGTTCTGGAACTTGCCGATCGGCTTGCCGAACGCGGTGCGTTCTTTTACGTATTTCAGGGTTTCGTCAAAGGCAAACAGGCTGCCGGCGATGGCGCCGATGGCGCAAACCAGACGCTCCTGCGCCAGTTTCTGCATCAGGTAGATGAAGCCCATGCCCGGCTGGCCCAGCACGTTGGATTTCGGCACTACGACGTTCTCGAAGAACAGCTCAGCAGTGTCCTGCGACTTCATACCCATTTTTTTCAGGTTGCGGCCACGGGTGAAACCTTCCATGCCGCGCTCGACCACTACCAGGGTCACACCCTGGTCGGCCTTGGCAGCCACGATCACCAGATCGGACAGGATGCCGTTGGAGATGAAAGTCTTGGCTCCGTTCAGGATGTAGTGGTCGCCCTTGTCTTCCAGTTTGGTTTTGATGGCCTGCAGGTCGCTGCCGGTGCCGGGTTCGGTCATGGCGATGGCGAGGATGGTGTCGCCGCTGCAGACACCAGGCAGCCAGCGACGCTTCTGCTCTTCGTTGCCGTAGGCTTCGAGGTAGGGCGCGATTACGTCGTTGTGCAGGCTGAGTGCGAAGCCGCTTTCGCCGATGCGGGAAAGCTCCTCGATCATGATCTGGGAGAAACGGAAATCCTTCAGGCCCAGGCCGCCGTACTCTTCATCGATGAACGCGCCCAGGAAGCCATTGTCGCCGGCCTTTTTCCAGATCTCGCGGTCAACGATGCCTTGCTCGATCCACTTTTCAGTGTTCGGCGCTACTTCTTCTTCACAGAAGCGGCGGAAGTTGTCGCGGAATACCTTGTGCTCTTCTTCAAAAATGGCGCGGTTGTCAAAACTCATGGTGGGGCTCCGTTACTGGCCGGATGACACGGACGTGCATCCGTATTCTGATTAATTCGTGGAATTTGAAGTGCTTGGAATTGCTGCACCGTATGACCGATTGGTGTCCATTATTGGGTCCGGCATACAGGCCAACAATGACGTAATCTGCCATTTTTAATGACATAAAACGACAGGGTATATGGAAGTTCTGTTGTGAAGGCAGTAGAGTTAGGAGCGGCAGATTTCTCTGTTTTCAGGCTTTTCAGCATCCTTGAGCAGGCATGGCAGGGCGTGCGTTGGTTCTGTTTAACGTATTGATTTGAATTATAAAACCAGAAAAAGGCGCGTTGTGTGACAGTAAACAGCATTCCGATCAGCCAGATTATGGTTCTGCTGGAAGGCGCCAAGCGCGGCGGCGTGAGCGCTGAAGAGTTGCTGGCGGAAAGCGGGATTGATCCACGCGTTCTGCGCGAGTCGGACGCCCGTATCGACAAGCGGCTTTTCATCCAGTTGATGCTGACGGCAATGCGTCGCACCGAGGACGAGTTCATCGGTTTCGGCGAAGGGCGGGTATCAAAGCCGGGCACGTTCAGCATGATGGCCCACGCTGTTATCAATTGCGCGACGCTGGAGAAAGCGATCCGCCGTGCAGTGAAATTTTACGAGCTGTTTGATCTGGCGATTGTGGGTCGCCTGCTGCAGACCGAGGATGAAGCCTGTATCCGTTTTGTGTCCCGAGCTGAAATCAATTTCCGTCCCTACATCATGGAAGCCGTGGTGTTTCTGGGGGTGCGCTTCCTGAGCTGGCTGATCGGCCAGCAGATTGTGCCTAAACGCATCAACCTGGATTTTTCGCCGCTGGACGACGGTGAGTATGCGGCGCAGTTTCCCTGTCAGGTGCACTACCGGCAATCATTCTGCGAAATCATTCTGGATAGCCGTTACATGTCGATGCCGCTGGTGCAGAACGCGTTGTCGCTGGGGAAATTCCTGCGTTCATCGCTGGAAGAGTTGATGGATGGCGACATCAAGAATGCCAGCCTCAATGCCCAGATCCGCAGCATCATCAGCAAGGAGTTCGGCAACAACTTTCCGGATTTTTCCGTGGTGTGCGACAAGCTGGCGATGACGCCGCAAACCCTGCGTCGCCGATTGAAGGATGAAAATACCAGTTATCAGGAAATCAAGGACACCATCCGCAAGGATGCGTCGATCTATTATCTTTCCAAGCCGGAACTGACGATTGACGAGATTGCGCTGCTGATGGGTTTTTCCGAGGCCAGCTCGTTTCATCGTGCTTTCAAGAAATGGACGGGCAAGACGCCGTCTGCCTACCGTCAGGAGTTGCTGGCCACCGATCAGTAAGCGGGTTGCCGGCGTTCAGTCAATCACGTATTCCACTTCCACCCGTGTGCCACCGTTGCTGTAGGTGACGCGCTCGCACAGGGTTTCCAGCAGCGAGATGCCGCGACCGAAGGCGTCGTCATCGCTGGCCTTGCTGATCTTGCTGAAGTCAAAACCCTGGCCGCTGTCGTCCAGCTGGATGTGGAGGCGGCCGGTGTTGTTGTCCATATGGAAACGCACGGCGATCCGGATGTGGCCGCTGGCGAGTTTGCGCAGGCGCTCTTCCCTTTGCTGGTAGTAGTCCAGATAGCCGTCCTCGGTTTTTTTCAGGTCCGATGTCAGGGCCAGTACACCATGCTCCAGCGCGTTGGAAAACAGTTCCGCCAGAATGGTGTGCAGGTAATCCTTGTGCCGTTCCATGTCCGGCGTGGTGCCCAGCATGTCGATCAGCAAGGGCACCGGGGAGCCGCTGCGCAGTTCTTCCGGCGTCAGTTTCATTTCAATGTGCCAGGGCAGCGACGGTTTGTTGCGGACCGGTTCGTCGCCCGTCTGTTGTGTGACCTGTACCGGTTTGCAGGTGACTTCCAGCAGCGTGATGTCGTCGATCTGGCCCTTGGCGCCTGTGAACTGGCGTACATCGTCGATCAGGGCGTTGAAGGGGTCGGCAATGGCGCCGGTGAAATGGCTGAGCAGGCGGGCTTCGCCGTACATGGTGCCGTCGGGATTTTCCGCTTCGGGGATGCCGTCGGTGTACAGATACAGGCGATCGCCATGATTCACTTCCAGGATGTAGGGATCGCGCTCGAATTCCTCGTCGTCGAGGATGCCCAGCGGCATGTGGTTGGAGGCGATTT
The DNA here is from genome assembly GCA_964491665.1 of uncultured Moraxellaceae bacterium. Taxonomy (GTDB): domain Bacteria; phylum Pseudomonadota; class Gammaproteobacteria; order Pseudomonadales; family Ketobacteraceae; genus Ch67. Next base: position 3,788 of record CAZBII010000071.1, on the reverse strand, counting down.
TTTCTTTCAGTCTGCCGCTGCTGTCGGTGAGGATGGCTTCCGGCATGCCGCCCATCCACAGTGACAGTCGCCGGCCTTCGGCGTTGAGTTCGGCGATGGCGGTGGCGGCGAACATGTCGTCGGGCAGGAACTTGGTGAGCGCGCGGTTGAGTGAGCGCACGGTGCTGCTGACGGAGTCGCCCTGCTGTGTTGCGTCGAAAAATGTCTGTGACAGTGGAATGGCGCCGATCGCTGCGGGCAGGCCGTGGCCGGTGAAATCCGCCAGCAGTGCATACAGCCCGCCCGACGGGCTCACTGAGATCAGCAGCAGGTCGCCGTTGAAGGTGGTGGCGGGGGAGATGTACTGGCGCGTGTTACTGCTGTCCATGACGCTGGCGGCCAGAGCGTTGTCGAAGACGGTTTTGGCAATGTGGTGTTCGCGCAGGGTGATCTGGTGCAGCTTTTTCAGTTCCTGGTTCTGCCAGTTAAGCTGCTCGTTCAGATCCTTGATGCGGCTGTGGGCCTTGATCTTGGCCTGCAGGATCTGCTCGTTGATGGGCTTGCTGAGGAAGTCGTCGCCGCCGATGGCCAGGCATTTGGCGAGGGATGCATCGTCGGACAGTGCAGTGAGGAAAATGATGGGAACGTGTTTGCCACCCAGGTATTCCTTGATGGCCTTGGTAGCCTCGAAGCCGTCCATGACCGGCATCATGACATCCATCAGCACCAGATCCGGATTGTGTAGCCGGAACAGTTCCACCGCCTGCTGGCCATCCCGCGCCTCGATGACGTTGTGTCCTTCGTCTTCCAGAATCCACGCCAGCAGTTTGCGGTTGGCTTCCGTGTCGTCCACCACCAGAATTTTCATGGCATCAGCGTCATTCGATGTTGAATTTCTTGTCGAAGCGGGAAATGGTGAGGATTTTCCTGATCTGCGGACGGGCGTTGATGATGGAGATTTTCGCGCTGTCGCCGAGACTCTTGCGCATGTTCAGCAGCATGCCGAGGGCAGAACTGTCCATGTGTTCGGTGGAGCGCATGTCGATGATGTAGTTGACGTTCTGGTGCTGGCTGTAGGCGGAGCGGAATTCCTGCACGATTTCGAAATCGAAGCGTCCGCTGATATTGATGGTGAGATTTTTTCCGTCACTGGAAAGTGCGCTTTCAACCGGCATGTGGTGTCTCCTTGAGTTCGGTTTGTTCGGCGTTGAGCGGTTCAGAATAAATCGATTTCGCCTGCGCTGTCGTCGCTGCCAGCCCGTTTGTGCAGGAGAGAGTCCTTGCTCTTCACGGCCAGCAGGTTCTGCAGTGTTTCCAGGTGACCGCGGTCGGCGGCGTCAATGCGGGCGACTTCGCAGAGTACGCCCAGACTGTAGTGGATGCCGTTGACCCGCTCCAGATCGGTCCTCAGTTCAGACATGAGCTGGTTGGCGCGATCCTCGAACTGCAGCGCCAGCACGGCGGAATTGACGTCCTGCTTGATGGCGGTGTTGAGCGCATTGAGCTGGTCCATGGTGGAGGAAATGGCCTGATTGGTTTCTTCCAGCCCCTGCAGCATCTGGTCAACATTGCCTTTGGCGTTGATGGCGTCATTCAGGTCGAGCGAGGCGATCTCGCCCACAATATCACGAACTTCGGTGACGGTGGATCTTGCGGTCTCGGCACGGTGGCGAATCTGGTCGCTGAGGGCATTGGTGGCTTTTGACAGACGGCGCACCTCGTCGGCCACCACGGCAAAACCCCGGCCCGATTCGCCGGCACGGGCAGCTTCAATGGCGGCATTGAGGGCCAGCAGGTTGGTCTGTTCGGCAATGGTGCGGATATCAGCCAGCAGTCTGAACATCTGGTCCAGTTCTGCCACCATGTCGCCGATGTGATGCACGGCCTGCACGCTCTTCTCGCTGACATCGATCAGCAGGGACACGTACTGCATGAGAACATCGCCGACTTCCCCAGCAAACGTGCCGAACGTGACGGGGCCGTCGGTGGCGTTGCCGCTCTGTTGTGCGGCCTGATTCTGGCCGGTCACCATCCGCATGATGTCGGAGATCAGCGTGTTGGTCTGATTGGACTTGGTGGCCAGGCCGGAAAAGCTGGATGACAGTTGCTGGGTGCTTTCGCGTATTGTGCTGCCGAGGGTGTCGACGCAGCGGTTGATGCGGGCACAACCCACCAGGTTATCGTTAAGCGCTGTCTGCAGGGTGGGATGCTGCGCCAGTGCAATCAGTTCGGGCGCGGCTGCCTGCGCGGCAGTCTGTTTGTCTTGCCGCAGAAGCAGAAATGCGAGGAGGGCGAACACTGCGAGAGTTGCCGCTTCCAGATAGGGATTCTGAAGCAGCAGGACAGCGAGGCAGGCCATCCCGGCCAGTAATCCTGTGATCAGTTTGTATTTCGACAACGGCCAGATCCTGCTGATGGACAAACGTGCGCATAAAGAATGTTTGTTTTGTAATCAGTCTAGATCAGGACACTCGTTTTTCCACTTTTCCACTCAACTGACGGGGGCAATCGGGTGTTCTTTTACTGTGAATCCAGCTCGGCCCAGCGCCCGAAAGCTGCCTCCAGTTCCTGCTCCGCACCGGTCAGGCGCGCCTGCAAATCGGCTGCCGTTTTGTTGCCGGGCTGGTACAGCGCCGGGTCAGACAGCTGCGCGGTCAGTGCGGCAATTTCCTGCTCAAGTTTTTCAATGGTTTGAGGCAGTGTTTCCAGTTCGCGCTGTTCCTTGTAGCTGAGTTTTTTGCGCGGTTTGGCTGCGGCCGGTGCGCTGGCCGCAGCCGGAGCCGGAGTTGCATCTTTCGGTTTGCCCTGCACGGTGGCCGTTTCTTTGGCGGTGGCGGGCGTTGCCTTGCGCTGCCGCAGCCAGTCGTCGTAACCGCCCACGTATTCGTTGATCACGCCGTTGCCTTCGAACACGAAAGTGCTGGTGACGATGTTGTCGAGGAACTGGCGGTCGTGGCTGACCAGCAGGATGGTGCCCTGGTACTGGCTGACCAGTTCTTCCAGCAGTTCCAGCGTTTCGATGTCGAGGTCGTTGGTGGGTTCGTCCAGCACCAGCAGGTTGGACGGTTTGGTGAACAGCTTGGCCAGCAGCAGACGGTTGCGTTCACCGCCGGACAGCTGGCGGATCGGTGTGTGGGCGCGGTCGGGGCTGAACAGGAAGTCCTGCAGATAACCCATGATGTGTTTCTGCTGGCCGTTGATGGTGACGGTGTCGCGGCCGCCGCCGACGTTCTCCCGCACGTTCATGTTTTCGTCCAGTTGCGCGCGCAGCTGGTCGAAGTAGGCGACTTCCACATTGGTGCCAACGGTGACCTTGCCGCTGTCGGGCTGGCGCTGGCCCAGCAGGGTCTGGATCAGGGTGGATTTGCCGACGCCGTTGGGGCCGATGATGCCGATGCGGTCGCCGCGCAGGATGACGGTGGAGAAATCCTTGACGATGGGACGGCCGTTGAAGCTGACGTTGATGTGTTCGGCTTCGATGACTTTCTGGCCGCTGGACTCTGCCTGCTGGATGCTGGCTTTCACATTGCCCTGGCGCTCGCGGCGCTTGGCGCGCTCGTTGCGCATGGCTTCCAGCGCGCGCACGCGGCCTTCGTTGCGGGTGCGGCGGGCCTTGATGCCCTGGCGAATCCACACTTCTTCCTGCGCCAGCTTCTTGTCGAAGCGTTCCCATTCCAGTGCTTCGGCGTGCAGCACTTCTTCCTTGCGCCGCAGGTAGTTTTCGTAGTCGCCGGGCCAGTCGGTGAGCTTGCCGCGATCCAGATCGACGATGCGGGTGGCGAGCTTGCGCAGGAAGGCGCGGTCGTGGG
>CAZBII010000070.1:0-21045 GCA_964491665.1 uncultured Moraxellaceae bacterium | reverse complement strand
CATGCCGGACATGATTGCCCGGGCGGCGAAAGATGCCGGCTGCACCAGTGTCGCGTACACCTATAACGATCCGGTGATTTTTCACGAATACGCCATCGATACCGCGCAGGCCTGTCGTGAACTGGGCATCAAGTCCGTGGCGGTGTCGGCGGGCTATCACAGCCCCGATGCGCGGCGCGAGTTCTATCAGTACATGGATGCGGCGAATATCGATCTGAAAGGATTCACGGAGGATTTTTACTGGAAGCTGACCGGCTCCCATCTGGCGGACGTGCTCGACACGCTGCAGTTCCTCAAGCACGAAACGAAAGTGTGGTTTGAAATCACCAACCTGATCATTCCCGGCCACAACGATGACCCAAAGGAAATCGAGGCGCTGAGTCGCTGGGTGGTGGACAATCTCGGCCCGGATGTGCCGCTGCATTTTTCCGCGTTTCATCCGGATTACAAGATGATGGACGTGCCCGCCACGCCGCCGGCCACGCTGGCACTGGCGCGCCGGATTGCGCTGGAGCAGGGCGTGCATTATGCCTACACCGGCAACGTGCACGACAAGGAAGGGGATTGCACCCGCTGTCATCAGTGCGGGGAAAAACTGATCCAGCGCGACTGGTATGAAATCCTGCGCTGGAATGTGGCGCATGGTGGCGTCTGTCCGAAATGTGCGACGCCGGTCGCCGGTGTGTTTGCGGATGAACCCGGGCAGTGGGGACGGCAGCGCATGCGGGTCCAGTTCTAGCGCCGTGTCGTGTCAGTTATATTGTCAGCGCCGAACTTCAAATGTCTGCTCTGCATCAAGCAGCGGGCAGCTGGCGCGCAGCAGGCTGTCTACCTGGGCGCGTGAGGGGCCACACTGCGCCCACAGCAGCAGGCGCGCCAATTGTTCCTCCGTGCCCTGCGCCTCGAATTCCACGTCGCCGTTGTCCAGATTGCGCACCCAGCCGGTCACGCCGATCGCCAGCGCCTGCTGCTGCGTGGTGGCGCGGTAATACACGCCCTGCACGCGGCCTTTCACCACAACGCGAATCCTTGCCATCCCTTCCATTTGCCTGCTCCTTGCCTGTGATGCGGCGGGCTGTCTTGGTGGTTCCGTAACACTATAGTATGGTTTGCCAAAGTCGTGACTATCAGGAGAGCCTGTCGATGAAAACCATTCTGATCACTGGCGCCGCATCCGGCATTGGCCGGGCTACCGCCGAACTGTTTTATCGTGCCGGCTGGCGTCTGGGACTGTTTGACGTGTTGGAAGCACCCTTGTTGGAACTCGCGCGACAGTTCGGCACGGACCGCTGCCGGATTCAGGTGGTAGACGTGACGCAGGCCAATCAGGTGGAGAAGGCCATCGCGCAGTTCATGCAGGGACTGGATCAGCTGGATGTGCTGTTCAACTGCGCAGGCGTGCTGGAGATCGGTGATTTCGAATCCATTCCGCTGCAGCGTCATCACCAGATTCTCGATATCAATAACAAGGGTGTGCTGAACTGCAGCTATCTGGCACTGCCCTTTCTGAAAAAGGCGACGGGAGCGCGGGTCATCAATATGTCGTCTGCGTCGTCCCTGTATGGCATTCCCGGTTTCACCACCTATTCTGCGTCGAAATTCTGGGTGAAGGGATTTACCGAAGCGCTGAACATGGAATGGTCGCGTTATGGCATTCATGTGACGGATGTGGAGCCGCCCTTTGTGAAAACGCCCATGCTTAGTGGCAAGCAGGCGAAGATCATTGAACGCATGGGCGTGAATCTGGCGGCGGAGGATATTGCCCGCGCGGTACTGGCGGCGGCAGACGACAACGGCATTCATCATCCGGTCAGCGGCCAGTACAAGGCCATGCGCACGTTGCGCAAATACCTGCCGGACGTGGCGACGAAAACGCTGATCAAGCTGATGTCGGGCTACTGACGACAGCCGTTGTCAGGACAATAAAAAACCGGATCTGGCACCCTGTCCGATCCGGTTTTTTCTGTCTTGCATCAGATGTGATCCGTGCCAGTTCAGTCGATGAAGAAGTCCGGAATCAGCTGGTTCGGTTCCAGCGATGTGTCAACCTGATAGTGACGCAGATCGGTCACACCTGCAGCACCCAGCACCTCATCGTCGATGAAGAAATTGCCGGTGCAGTCGCGGCTGCTGCGCTTGAAGATTTCATAGGCGGCGTCGGCCATGATCTGCGGCTTGCGCGACAGGCGCATGGTCATGTCACCACCCAGATGATTCTGCACGGCCGATGTGGCAATCGCGGTGCGCGGCCACAGAGCGTTGAAGGCAATGTTGTCGTTGCGGAATTCTTCCGCCATGCCCAGTACGCAAAAGCTCATGCCGAATTTTGCCATGCTATAGGCCAGATGCGGCGCGTACCAGCGCGGATTCAGGCTCAACGGCGGCGCCAGGTTCAGCACATGCGGATTGGCAGCCTGTTTCAGATAGGGAATGCACAGTTTCGAGCACAGGAAAGTGCCACGGAAATTGATGGAGTGCATCAGGTCAAAGCGCTTCATGTCGACCTGCAGGGTGCCGGTCAGATTGATGGCGCTGGCGTTGTTGACCAGGATGTCGATGCCACCGAAATGTTCAGCGGCCTTGGCCATTGCTTCTGCAACCTGCGCTTCCTCGCGTACGTCCACTACCAATGGCAGGGCGCGGCCGCCGGCCTGTTCCACCTCTTCGGCGGCACTGTAGATGGTGCCTGGCAGTTTCGGATGCGGATCGGTTGTCTTGGCGGCAATCACGATGTTGGCGCCATCGCGGGCAGCCTTCAGTGCGATTTCCTTGCCAATGCCACGGCTGGCGCCGGTGATGAAAAGCGTCTTGTTTTTCAGGTGGCTCATGGTGGTTTGTCCCTCTGCTATGGATGGCGATTGGTGAAAACACTATAAACAATTCGGGCAGCGCGTCACGGCCTGATTCCAGCGCGGGTGAATGATTTGTCATTTTGGGATGCCAGATCCGGTGTTACCTCTTTGGGAATAGGCGATCTGCCTGTCTGCACAGACGGGGTAGTAGCCGGATAACCCTGCCGGATATCAATATCCTGCTGGCATACCCTGCTATAACGGATCTGTATTCAATGAAACCTGGCAGTTCCTGCTTGCCAGTGCGCAGGTGGCGAATTGAATGTAAACCGGATCCTGTGGGGAGGGACCAATATGGATCAGTCAGTCGTTGTCGATGTAACTTCCTTGTGTACCATTCATGCCGGTCAGATCATGACGGTACCCGTGCAGACGGTATATGAAGGCTGGTCGGTGAAGCGGCTCATGAAGTTTCTGGCGGAAAACCGGATTTCCGGCGCGCCCGTCATTGCCAGCGATGGTGAGCTTGTGGGCGTGGTATCGATATCGGATGTGGTGAGATTTGAAAATCTGCCGCCGCGGGAGAAGGTCTCGGCCAGCAACATGAACTGCTATAACGAATACGTGGGCTACCAGCTGACGGATGCAGACATGAAGGCGATGCTGGAGCATGCGGAAGAAAACTGCACCGTCAACCAGATCATGACACCGACAGTCATTGCGGTGACACTGGAAACCACCTTGCCCGAAATTGCTGCGCTAATGCGCGAGCGCAATATTCACCGCGTGTTTGTGCAGCACCAGAATCGTGTGGTGGGTGTGGTGAGTACGTCGAATGTGCTGGGTGTGATTTCGAAACTGTGTGATTGTGCGTTGTGAAGTTGTGATCGGTGCTGCAAGGCAGAACGGGGTGGTCAGTGGGCCACCCCGTTTTTCGTCAGCTGCTCAGCGCAGGCCCTGACTGACCGCCCAGACCGCAGCTTCCACCCGTGAGCGGAAACTCAGCTTCTTCAGCACTTTCTTTACGTGGACTTTCACGGTGCCTTCGGTGATGTCCAGCTTGCGCGCGATCATCTTGTTGCTGTCCCCTGATGCAATCGCTTTCAGGATCTGCTTTTCGCGCTCGGTCAGCGTATCCATCGACGGCGTGAAATCCCGTTCCCGATTGCGCTTGCTGATGGCTTGGGCCAGCGCACTGCTGAGTTTGTCGCTGATGGGAATTTCTCCGGCCACTGCGCGCTTGATGGCGGCCAGCAGCTCCTCGGGTTCGGTATCCTTCAGAAGATAGCCGTCGGCGCCGGCCTTGAGCGCAGCAATGACATCCTCATGATTATCGGAAACCGTGAACACCAGCACCTTGGCGTAGACATCAGCCGTACGCAGTGCCTTGAGCGTGTCGATGCCGCTCATGCCGTGCATGTTGAGGTCGAGCAGGATCAGGTCAGGGTCCAGAGCCAGCGCCTGCTTGATGCCTTCGTCACCGGAAGAGGCTTCACCTACGGCTTCGAGCTCATCGTCCAGTGCCAGCAACTGCATGACACCGCGCCGCAGCATGGGATGGTCGTCGATTATCAGAACTGTGGTTTTGTCAGACATGGGACACCATTCTGTTGGAGGTTGGTCCGTTTTCCAGTTGGCAATCCAGCATCACGCGCACGCCGCCCATGGGAGACTTCATCATCTGCAGCTCGGCATGCAGATGCGAAGCCCGTTCCTTCATGATGGCAAGGCCGTAGTGATGCTGTTTCTGGGTAGTCTTGGGCAGGCCGATACCATCGTCGTCAATGGTCACCTGCACGTGATGTTCGCCTATTGGTGTCAAGGCAATGAATGCATGCCGGGCCTGTGCGTGCTTGATGATGTTGGACAGGGCTTCGCGAATGACCTGCAGCAGATGGATTTCCTCGTTGGGCGTGAGGCGGAAATCCCGCAGCCCGTAATCGAGCTGGATTTCCAGTTCACCGCGCTGCGAGAATTCGGCGATGGTACCTTTGAGTGCCGGCTCCAGGCCGGGCTCATCAATCTTGAGGCGGAAGGTCGTGAGCAGCTCGCGCAGCTGTTTGTAGGCGCCGTTGAGGCCGTCGCGGATGTCTTCCACCACTTCGTTCAGCTGCTGCTCCGGCGCTTCCTTGGCCTGCAGCATCTTCCAGCGTCCGATCTGGAATTTGAGATAGGACAGTGATTGCGCCAGTGAATCATGCAGCTCGCGGGCTATGGCAGCCCGTTCTTCCGCCAGCATCAGGCGGTTCTCGTTCTCTGCCTTTTTTTCAAGACTCAGTACTGTGGCGATGGTGTCGGAAATGGCGTTGAACAGTTCGATCTGCCAGTGCGCCAGATGTTCGCCGGGAAGCGTCTCGACGAACAGGATGCCGTAGCGGTTGCGATTCTTGCGCACGGGGAAGGAGCTGTCGCGAATGTCGATGCCAAAGTTGGCCTGGCGCACCGAATGCATGTAGCACTCTTCGCAGGAGCTGTTGCCGCAGCGGAGTTTCTTGTCTTCCTCGGCGAGAAAAAGCGGAGTGAAGCGCCCGTTCTGATCGTTTTCGTTCAGGCACAGGCCAACGTGCTGGACGCCGGTGGTGACGGTGAGCGCGTCGATGATTTCGCCGAGGGTGGACGTGGAGTAAGGCGTCACGGCAAGTTTGCGCGACGCGGTATACATCAGTTGCAGCGACTGGTTGCTGCGCTGCAGGGCCTGGGTTTTTTCCTCCACCTTGCGCTCGAGGTCGCTGTACATGCGCGACAGCTCCAGCGCCATCTGGTTGAAGGCGTCGGCCAGCTGGCCCAGTTCGTCATCACGGTCGCGCTGCAGTGAAACCTGCAGGTTGCCGCTGCGCACGTTCTGGGCGGCCCGCAGCAGCCGGCGCAGCGGCGTCACGATGCTGGTGTTGAGGTTGTACATCGACACAAACACCACGATCACTGTCAGAAACATGCTGCCACCCTGGATGGCCAGCAGCAGCTGGATCTTGGATTCGGAGTCCTGCTGCAGCTGCTTGACCATGCTGTCGATATTGCGGACGAAATCGTCGACCTTGCGGTCATAGAAATCGCGCAGTGCAGACCGGTCCAGCTGGCTGTCGTAGAACGCGGGTTCAATCCGGGTGTGCCATTGGGTGGTGAGCTCGTCGTAATGACGGGAGAGCTGGTCGTCGTGGTGATTCTGCAGGGTGCGGTTGAGGTCGTTGCTGTGCAGGCGACCGCTGAGCACTGCCGCGTTCTGCTGCACGTCGTGCAGGCTGACTTTTTCCTCGGAATGCTGCAGCAGATAAGCGATCTTGAACGATTGCATCCGCAGCGAGCCGGCCACGTTGATGGCGGCTGCGTCCCCCTGTGTCTTGTCGGCCACAATTACAGACGCCAGGATGTTCAGCAGTGCGATAACCGCAATGCTGGCCATCGCGATGCCGCCGCGTGCAATCAGTGAATTTCTCAGCCAGGTAATCATGAATTCATTGTATCCAACTTTTGTGTCGGTGGCAGGTACTCACATTGCCCCGTCCGGTTACAGCCCACTTGCGGGCGTTGTGGAGTGATTCATTAAAATTCATTTCAAAACAGAAAGATAGACGTCATTCGCTGTTTACCTCATTGGTGGTATTTGTGCGTTTTCAGCGGATTTTACGCTTTGAAAACGCTGATACCAGTCAATAGTATTCCGCACCGCACTCACTAGAGTTCACCCTGAACTGAATTTAATGGTGCGGAGGATTTATGCAGCAAGCAGTAACCGCTGGCAACACACGCATACTCACCGTCAGCACGTTCACCTTCACGATCTGTTTCGCGGTGTGGACGATCTTCGCAATCATCGGCGTCAAGATCAAAGAGGAGCTGGGGCTGAACGACACCCAGTTCGGTCTGCTGGTTGCGATGCCGATTCTAACGGGTTCCCTCATCCGCCTGGCGCTGGGCATCTGGACCGACCAGATCGGTGGTCGCATCATGCTGCTGGTGGTCATGCTGGCAGCGGCGGCTTCCACCTACGCACTCACCATGGTCAACACCTATGAAATGTATCTGCTGACCGCGCTGGGCGTCGGTATTGCCGGCGGCGGATTTTCGGTAGGGGTAGCGTATGTCAGCAAGTTCTACCCGAAGGAAAAGCAGGGCACGGCACTGGGTATTTTTGGCATGGGCAACATCGGTGCCGCGGTGACCAAGATGCTGGCGCCGCTGGTGATGGTGGCGATGGGCTGGCATGCGGTGGCGCAGATCTGGGCGGTGGCCCTGGTGATTACCGCCATCCTGTTCTGGTTTCTGACGGAAGACGATCCATCCCTGCAGCAGCGCAGGAAATCCGGCGTCAAGCCCGATTCCTTCCTCACCCAGCTGGCACCGCTGAAAAATATCCAGGTGTGGCGCTTCTCTCTCTACTACTTCTTTGTGTTCGGTGCCTTTGTCGCGCTGGCACTGTGGTTGCCGCGCTACCTGATCGGTGTGTACGGACTCGACATCAAGACCGCCGGTCTGATCGGTGCCTGTTACTCAATACCTGCTTCCATTTTCCGTGTGCTGGGCGGTGTGCTGTCGGATAAATACGGCGCGCGTCGCGTGATGTACTGGACCTTCATTGCCTCGGTGATCTGCACCTTCATTCTTTCCTATCCCGCAACGGAATATGTGGTGCATGGCGTGAAGGATGACATCCGTTTTGAGCTGGCCCTGGGCGTGGTGCCATTCACCGTGGTGGTGTTTGTGCTGGGCTTCTTCATGTCGCTGGGCAAGGCCGCCGTGTACAAGCACATTCCGGTTTACTACCCCGACCGCGTCGGTTCCGTGGGTGGCGTGGTGGGCATGATCGGTGGTCTGGGAGGCTTCATCCTGCCAATCGCCTTCGGTGCCCTGAATGATCTGATCGGTGTGTGGACCAGCTGCTTCATGCTGCTGTTCGGCGTGGTGGCGGTTTCACTGGTCTGGATGCATCTGGCCGTGCGCGATCTTGAAAAGCAGCAGCATCCCGAACTGGCCAGGCCGCAGGATTTGCCGGAAGCCCGCGCCATCAATCCTGCACGCAGCTGAACGAATCTGATTTCAAAAATAGAAGGAGAAAGTCATGTCCAATGTCATAGCCCAGTGGCGTCCCGAGGATGCCGGTTTCTGGCAACAGGAGGGGCGGAGTGTTGCAACGCGCAATCTGTGGATTTCGATCCCATGCCTGTTGCTGGCCTTCGCTGTCTGGATGGTGTGGAGCGCGGTGACTGTGCGACTCAACTCCATCGGTTTCAAATTTTCCACTGACCAGCTGTTCTGGCTGGCGGCGTTGCCTGGTCTGTCCGGTGCCACGCTGCGGATCTTCTATTCCTTCATGGTGCCGATTTTCGGCGGTCGCAAGTGGACCGCGATTTCCACGGCATCGCTGCTGATTCCGGCGCTGTGGATGGGCTTTGCCGTGCAGAATCCGGAGACGCCGTTCAGCGTGTTTGTGATCATCGCGCTGCTGTGCGGTTTTGGTGGAGGCAACTTCGCTTCCAGCATGGCGAACATTTCCTTCTTCTACCCGAAGGAACAGCAGGGCACTGCGCTGGGCCTGAACGCGGGGCTGGGCAATCTGGGTGTGAGTCTGATGCAGTTTGCCGTGCCGCTGGTGATTACCGGCGCGCTGTTCGGTGACATCGCAGGTGCGCCGCAAACCACTGCCACTGGCGAAAACTTCTGGTTGCAGAATGCCGGCTTCATGTGGGTGCCGTTCCTGGTGATCTGCGTGATTGCGGCCTGGTTTGGCATGAATGATCTGGCGGAAGCCAAAGCGTCATTCAAGGAACAGGCGGTCATCTTCAAGCGCAAGCACCAGTGGCTGATGAGCTGGCTGTACATCGCCACGTTCGGTTCCTTCATCGGCTTTGCCGCCGGTTTCCCCATGCTGATCAAAACCCAGTTCCCCACTGTGGATGCACTTAAATTTGCGTTTCTCGGCCCGCTGGTTGGCGCGCTGATCCGTCCGGTCGGCGGCTGGCTGTCGGACAAGCTCGGTGGCGCCCGCGTGACGTTCTGGAACTTCATCGTGATGTTCTTTGCCGTCTACGGTGTGCTGTATTTCCTGCCGTCCGGTGGCGGCAACAATTTCTACGGCTTCCTGGCCATGTTCATGCTGCTGTTCGTTACGACCGGTGTGGGTAACGGTTCCACTTTCCGCATGATTCCGGTGATTTTCAGAACCGAATGGGAACGTCGCATTGCCGGTGACAGAAGCAAACTGGAAATGGCGCGCAAGGAAGCCGGCAAGGAATCCGCCGCCACGCTGGGTTTCAGTTCTGCTCTGGCTGCCTACGGCGCGTTCTTCATTCCCAAGGCATACGGCACTTCGATTGCGCTCACCGGTGGTCCGGAAGGCGCGCTGTACTGCTTCTCGGCTTATTACGTCACCTGCATGGCCGTGACCTGGTTCTGGTATTACCGGAAAAAGGCCGAGGTTCCATGCTGAAGACGCCTTGCTGAGCAATCAGTTTGCAAACCGGCCCGCGAGAGAGCGGGCCCTTCACAGAATTCAGACAAGGTTGTAGAGGAAACACATCATGAGTCACTTTCTGGATCGCTTGCAGTTCTTTAAAAAGAACCAGGGTTCCTTCGCAGATGGTCATGGCGAACTGACCAATGAAAGCCGGGCGTGGGAAGATGCGTACCGGCAACGCTGGCAGCACGACAAGATCGTACGTTCCACCCACGGCGTAAATTGCACCGGTTCGTGCAGCTGGAAAATCTATGTGAAGAATGGTCTGGTCACCTGGGAAACCCAGCAGACCGATTATCCGCGTACCCGTCCTGATCTGCCCAATCACGAGCCGCGCGGCTGTCAGCGTGGCGCCAGTTATTCCTGGTATCTGTACAGCGCCAATCGCCTGAAATATCCGATGGCGCGTAAAAAGCTGCTGAAGCTGTGGCGTGAAATGCGTGCGTCGCGCTCGCCGGTGGAGGCGTGGGCTGCGATTGTGGAAAGCCCGGAAAAGCTGAAATCGTATCAGCAGGCGCGAGGCATGGGCGGATTTGTGCGTTCCTCCTGGAATGAGGTAAACGAGATCATCGCCGCCGCCAACGTTTACACCATCAAGAAACATGGTCCGGACCGCATCATCGGCTTCTCGCCGATTCCTGCCATGTCGATGGTGTCGTATGCAGCCGGTTCGCGCTACCTGTCGCTGATCGGCGGCGTGTGCATGAGTTTCTATGACTGGTACTGCGACTTGCCGCCGTCTTCGCCGATGGTGTGGGGCGAGCAGACCGACGTGCCGGAATCCGCTGACTGGTACAACTCCAACTACATCATTGCGTGGGGGTCCAACGTTCCGCAAACCCGCACACCGGACGCCCACTTCTTTACCGAAGTGCGTTACAAGGGCACCAAAACCGTTTCGATCACACCAGACTACTCGGAGGTCGCCAAGCTCACCGACATATGGCTGAATCCGAAGCAGGGCACCGATGCGGCGCTGGGCATGGCATTCGGTCATGTCATCCTGAAAGAATTCCATCTGGAAAAGCCCAGCGAGTATTTTGTCGATTACTGCCGCCGCTACACCGACATGCCGCTGCTGGTGGTGCTGAAACAGCGCAAGGATGGCAGCCATGAAAGCGGCCGCTTCCTGCGTGCCAGTGATCTGCAGGGCAATCTGGAACAGGCCAACAATCCGGAATGGAAGACCATTGGTATCGATGAAGCGTCCGGCAATCTGGTGGCGCCGAACGGTTCCATCGGTTTCCGCTGGGGCGAGCAGGGCGAGAAAATCGGCAAGTGGAATCTGGAAACCAAGGAAGGTGGCCAGGGCGCCGAAGTGCAGCTGCAGCTGTCGCTGCTGGGCAAGCATGACTCGATTGCATCGGTCGCCTTCCCGTATTTCGGTGGCATCGAAAACGAACACTTCACTGCCAACAAGCATCAGGACATTCTGCATCGCAACATCCCGGCGAAGAAACTAACGCTGGCCGATGGCAGCACCGCGCTGGTGGCCACTGTGTATGACCTGATGATGGGCAATTACGGAATTGATCGCGGTCTGGGTGGCAGTCATGTGGCTTCTTCCTACGACCAGAATATTCCGTACACACCCGCCTGGCAGGAATCCATCACTGGCGTACCGCGTGCGCGTGTGATCCAGGTGGCGCGCGAATTTGCCGACAACGCGCACAAGACCAAAGGCCGTTCGATGATCATCGTCGGTGCGGCGATGAACCACTGGTACCACATGGACATGAACTACCGCGCGCTGATCAACATGCTGGTCATGTGCGGCTGTATCGGTCAGACCGGCGGAGGCTGGGCGCATTATGTGGGGCAGGAAAAACTGCGGCCGCAAACCGGCTGGACACCGCTGGCATTTGCGCTGGACTGGCACCGTCCGCCCCGTCACATGAACAGCACCTCGTTTTTCTATGCGCACACCGATCAGTGGCGTTACGAAAAATTGCACGTCAATGAAATCCTGTCGCCGCTGGCCGATCCGGAAGAATGGAAAGGCAGTCTGATCGATTACAACGTGCGGTCCGAACGCATGGGCTGGCTGCCGAGCGCGCCGCAACTGGCAAAAAATCCGCTGCAGTTGAGTCGTACAGCCGCTAATGCCGGTGTCGATCCGAAACAGTATGTGGTGGATCAGCTGAAATCCGGCACGCTGAAAATGTCCTGCGAAGATCCGGATGCGCCGGAGAACTATCCGCGCAACATGTTCATCTGGCGTTCCAATCTGCTGGGTTCCAGCGGCAAGGGCCATGAATATTTCCTCAAGCATCTGCTGGGCACCAAGCATGGCGTGCAGGGCAAGGATCTGGGCGAGGAAGGTGGCGAAAAGCCAATGGAAGTGAAGTGGCACGACAAGGCACCGGAAGGCAAGCTGGATCTGCTGGTGACGCTGGATTTCCGCATGTCCACCACCTGTCTGTATTCCGATATCGTGCTGCCGACTGCCACCTGGTATGAAAAGAACGACCTGAACACTTCCGACATGCACCCGTTCATTCATCCGCTGTCGGCTGCCACCGATCCGGCGTGGGAATCCCGTTCCGACTGGGAAATCTACAAGGGCATCGCGAAGAAATTCTCGGAAGTGGCAAAAGGTGTGCTGGGTGTCGAGAAAGATATTGTCGCTGTTCCCACCCTGCACGATACGCCGGGAGAACTGGCGCAGGCGCTGGATGTGAAAGACTGGAAGAAAGGCGAGTGCGATCTGGTTCCGAACCGCACCGCGCCCAACTTCGTGGTGGTGGAACGCAACTATCCCGACACCTACAAGAAGTTCACCTCGCTTGGTCCGCTGATGAACAAGCTGGGCAACGGTGGCAAGGGCATCGGCTGGAACACTGCTGAAGAAGTGGAGTTCCTGAAGAAGCTGAACTACGAAGTGACGGAAGAAGGCGTGAGCCAGGGGTGCGCGCGCATCGAAACCGATATCGACGCAGCGGAAGTCATTCTGACTCTGGCGCCTGAAACCAACGGCAACGTGGCGGTGAAATCCTGGGATGCGCTGGGTCAGATCACCGGCCGCGATCACAAGCATCTGGCCGAGCCCAAACACGAGGAGAAAATCCGCTTCCGCGACATTCAGGCACAGCCGCGCAAGATCATTTCGTCGCCCACCTGGAGCGGTCTGGAAGACGAGCATGTCAGCTACAACGCCGGCTATACCAACGTGCACGAGCTGATTCCGTGGCGCACGCTCACCGGTCGCCAGCAGTTCTATCAGGATCACAAGTGGATGCTGGGCTTTGGTGAAGGCTTTGTCAGTTACCGTCCGCCGGTGGATCTGAAAACCGTGGCACCGATGCTGAACCACAAATCCAACGGCAACAGGGAAGTGGTGTGCAACTGGATCACGCCGCACCAGAAGTGGGGTATCCATTCCACCTACACCGATAACCTGCTGATGCTGACATTGTCGCGTGGCGGACCGATTGTGTGGATGAGTGAGGGCGATGCGAAAACTGCCGGCATTGAAGACAACGACTGGATCGAAGTCTTCAACGTCAACGGCGCCATTGCCTGTCGCGCGGTAGTGAGTCAGCGCGTGCCCAACGGCATGGTGATGATGTACCACGCCCAGGAAAAAATCGTGAACACGCCCGGATCGGAAATCACCGGCACCCGTGGCGGCATTCACAACTCGGTGACCCGCACAGTGACCAAGCCCACGCACATGATCGGCGGCTACGCGCAACAGAGCTACGGTTTCAACTATTACGGCACTGTCGGCGCCAATCGCGATGAATTCGTGGTGGTGAGAAAAATGAACAAGGTTGACTGGCTCGATGGCGATGCCGGTGATCAACTTCCACAACCTTTGCAAACCCTGTAGTCGGAGGCCTTGCATATGAAGATTCGTTCGCAAGTCGGAATGGTATTGAATCTGGACAAGTGCATCGGCTGCCACACCTGTTCAGTCACCTGTAAAAACGTCTGGACATCCCGCGAAGGGATGGAATACGCCTGGTTCAACAACGTTGAATCCAAACCGGGCATTGGTTACCCGAAAGAGTGGGAAAACCAGAAGAAATGGAAAGGCGGCTGGGAGCGCAAGGCCGACGGCACATTGCAACCGCGCATCGGTGCGAAGTGGCGCGTGCTGGCGAATATTTTTGCCAACCCGGACCTGCCGGAGATCGATGATTACTACGAACCTTTTACGTTCGATTACCAGAACCTGCACACGGCGCCAGAAGGCAAGCATCAGCCCACCGCCCGCCCGCGTTCGCTGATCTCCGGCGAGCGCATGCAGAAAATCGAGTGGGGTCCGAACTGGGAAGAAATTCTGGGCGGCGAATTCAGCAAGCGCAGCAAGGACCAGAATTTCGAAAACGTGCAGAAGGAAATTTACGGCCAGTTCGAAAATACCTTCATGATGTATCTGCCGCGCCTGTGCGAACACTGTCTGAATCCCGCTTGTGCCGCGTCCTGTCCCTCTGGCGCGATCTACAAGCGGGAAGAAGACGGCATCGTGCTGATCGATCAGGACAAGTGCCGTGGCTGGCGCATGTGCGTCTCCGCCTGCCCGTACAAAAAGATCTACTACAACTGGAAATCCGGCAAATCGGAAAAATGCATTTTCTGCTATCCGCGTATTGAAGCCGGCATGCCCACCGTGTGCTCGGAAACCTGTGTCGGCCGCATTCGCTATCTGGGTGTGCTGCTGTATGACGCCGACCGTATCAAGGAAGTGGCGTCCGCCGGCAATGAGCAGGATCTGTACCAGAAGCAGATGGAAATCTTCCTCGATCCGTTCGATGAGAAAGTGATTGAGCAGGCGCGCAAAGATGGCATTCCCGATTCAGTGATCGCCGCCGCGCAGAAATCGCCGGTGTACAAGATGGCGATGGACTGGAAACTGGCGCTGCCGCTGCACCCGGAATACCGCACGCTGCCGATGGTGTGGTACGTGCCACCGCTGAGCCCGATCCAGACTGCCCATGAAGCCGGTCATATTGGTTCCAGTGGCGTGATTCCTGACGTGAAATCGCTGCGCATTCCGGTGAAATATCTGGCCAACATGCTGACGGCTGGCGATGAAAAGCCGGTGGTGCGGGCTCTGGAGCGGATGCTGGCCATGCGGGCTTACATGCGCGCCCGTCATGTGGAAGGCGTGAAGGATCTGGACGTGCTGAAACAGGCGGATCTGACCGAAGCGCAGGCGCTGGAAATGTACCGCTATCTGGCGATTGCCAATTACGAAGACCGTTTCGTGATTCCCACAGCACACCGCGAAGAAGCGCTCAATGCCTTCCCGGAACGCGGCGGTTGCGGCTTCAGCTTCGGCAACGGCTGCTCGGATGGCAACAGCGTCGTCAACATGTTCGGTGGCCGCAAAACCAACCAGAACCTGATCAACACCCACACCCTGGAGGAATGAGCATGCAGATTCTGACTGTTATTTCGCGTCTGCTCGACTATCCCGATCCGCTGTTGTGGGACAACCGTGATCTGCTGGTGGAAACCATCCGCCAGCAGCAGGATCTGGTTCCGCGCAACAAGGACGCACTGATCCGCTTCGTGCAGGAACTCACCGCGCAGGATCTGCTCGACGCGCAGGAAACCTATTCCCTGCTGTTTGATCGCGGCCGCTCCCTGTCGCTGCTGCTGTTCGAACACGTGCATGGCGAATCGCGCGACCGTGGTCAGGCCATGGTGGATCTGATGGCGTTGTACGAGAAGCACGGCTTTGCCATTGCGGTGCGGGAGCTGCCGGATTTCATTCCGCTGTTTCTGGAATTTCTCGCTACCCGCTCACCGGCGGAAGTGCACGAGTGGCTGGGTGATGCCGGCCACATTCTGGCACTGCTGTCGGCGCGGCTGAAAGAGCGCGCATCGCCGTATGCCGTGCTGTTCGACGCCGTGCTGGAAGTGGGCCAGATCGAGGAAGACACCGAAGCACTGCAGCAAACAGTGAAAGCCGAAACACGCGACGACACACCGGAAGCCATCGACAAGGTGTGGGAAGAGGAAGCCACCATGTTTGGTGGCAGCGATGTGAGCGGCGGCTGTCCGTCGAACCGTCCGTCCGCATCCCAGAGCATCGCGCCTGACACACTGGCCGCCGTGAAATGGGTGGAAGGGCAGCAGGCTGCCGAACGTCGCATTGCAACCCGTTAAATGACCTCGCAGATAGAGAAGGTCGGAGGACATCATGTTGAATAAAATTCTGTTTGGACTTTATCCCTACATTGCCATCACTGTTTGTCTGGTGGGTTGCTGGATTCGTTTCGATCGCGAGCAGTACAGCTGGAAAACCGGTTCCAGCCAGTTGTTGCGCGGCAGGAATTTTCTGGTCGCCAGCAATCTGTTTCACGTCGGCATCATTTTCATTCTGATGGGACATTTCGTCGGGCTGCTGACACCGGAAGCCATTTATCACCACGTCATCACCACCCAGGCCAAGCAGATTCTGGCGATGGTGTCGGGCGGATTTTTTGGCCTGCTGTGTCTGGTGGGGCTGCTGATGCTGATCCAGCGCCGCATGACCGATCCGCGCATCCGCAATACCGGCAACACGTCCGACATCGTGCTGCTGCTGTTGTTGCTGGCGCAGCTGGTGCTGGGGCTGTCCACCATCGTGGCCTCCACGCAGCATCTGGATGGTTCGGTGATGGTGCTGCTGGCCAACTGGGCACAGAGCCTTGTGACGCTGCAACCGGTGCAGGCAGCTGACGCGATTGCAAGTGTGGGCGTGGTGTACAAGCTGCACGTGCTGCTGGGCATGACGCTGATTCTGATCGTGCCGTTCACCCGTCTGGTGCATGTCATCAGCGCGCCGGTGTGGTATCTCGGCCGGCGTTACCAGATCGTGCGGCAGAAAGCGGCGCAGGGCTGATTATCCGGAGGGCACCACATGAACATGCAACCCGTTCGTATCAATGGTGTGGAAATCAGCGCGCAGGACATTGCCGAGGAAATGCAATACCATCCCGCGCCGACCGCAATCCACGCGCAGCAGGCCGCTGCCAGTGCACTGGCGTTGCGGGAGCTGCTGCTGCAGGAAGCCCGGCAGCGCGGTTGCAGTGGCGCTCCTGATGACATGATTGATCAGCTGCTGGCGCGTGAACTGCGCGTGCCTCAAGCGGGCGAGCAGGAATGTCGGCAGTATTATTCCGCCAATCCGCAGCGCTTCCACAGCCCCACGCTGCTGGAAGCCAGCCACATATTGTTGGCCGCTGCACCGGACGATGCCGAGGGCAGGCAGCAGGCGCTGGAACAGGCGCGCGTGCTGATTTCTGCATTGCAGAATGGTGAGGCAACGCTGCGGCAGCTGGCACGGGAATATTCCGCGTGTCCGTCGCGCGAGCAGGGCGGTTCGCTGGGTCAGATCAGCAAGGGTTCCACCGTGCCCGAGTTTGAACGGCAAGTGCTGGCTGCGCCAGAAGGGCTCCTGTCGCAGCCGGTGGAATCCCGTTACGGCTATCACATCGTGCAGGTGGACCGGAAAATTCCCGGCGAGCTGCTGCCCTATGAAGTGGTGAGTGGTCAGGTAAAACAGTATCTCGAGCAGAAGGTATTCAACACCGCGCTGCACCAGTACATTCGCATCCTGGCGGCGGGGGCGCAGATCGAAGGCGTGGATCTGGATCCTGCCACCTCACCGCTCCTGCAATAATCTCAACACATTATCAGCGGTATTTATTGGGCGTCGCGTATTTGCGTGACGCCTTTTTGTTGCCTACCTTTTAAGGGAACTCCTGACGCGCACACTGCCCCGTCAGCCAGGCAACAAGGACACTGCCGCCCATGTCGCAACCGTTTGCCCGACATTACAGCCGTTACACTTTCTTCATGCCTCTGGGCGTCGCTGCAGTCTGTGGCGCGCTCATGGCGTCTGCATCCTTTGTCCGGATATCTCCCATCGTTGCCCTGTTGCTGCTGGTGCTCTTGCTGGCGGCGCTGTTCTGGGCCAGCGTGCTGCACGTTCAGGTCCAGCGTCATTCCATCTATCTGCAGAATATCCTGCAGGCGTCGCCATCCGGCATTCTCGCCATCGATGTACAGGGCACAATCCGGTTTGCCAATCCGGCCGCCTGCGCGATTTTTGGTTATGAGGCGCGGGATTTGCTGGGCACGTCCGTGGAGCGGTTGATTCCCGCCAGTATTCGCGCAGGTCACCCGCAGCTGCGCAACAATTTCATGATCGAGCGGCGCAGCCGGCGCATGGGAGAAGGGCGCGACATTCGCGGCGTTACTCATGATGGCGAGGAAATTCCGCTGGAGATTGGTCTGACCTTTATCGGCGCGGGGGCAACGTCGATGATCATTGTCGGCGTGATCGACATTCGTGAACTGAAAACGGCGCAGATCACCATCGAGCGCCAGAATCGCGATCTGGCCCGCTCGGTGAAAGAACTGGAGCAGTTTGCCTTCATCGCATCCCACGATCTGCGTGAACCGCTGCGCAAGGTGATGAATTACGCCGAACTCATGCAGGAAGATTACGGCACCAGTATTGGTGACGACGGACGCAATATTCTGAAATCCATGGCTGCCGCCGTACAGCGCATGGAGCGCCTGCTCGACAGCCTGCTGAATTATTCCCGCATCACTACGCGGGCTCAGCCTTTTGATTTATTGGACCTGAACGATGTGATTGCGGATGTGCTGGAGGATCTGTCGCTGAGCATTGCCGAAACCTCGGCCACTGTGTCAGCCCGCCAGTTGCCACCGGTGCTGGGTGATCGCAACCAGCTGCGGCAGCTGTTTCAGAATCTGATTGCCAACAGCATCAAATATCATCGTGAAGGTGTGCAGCCTGTTATCAGCATCGAAGTGAATAACAGGCCGGCACCCAATGCCGATCCGCACTATGTCGCAATAACCGTTCGCGATAACGGCATCGGTTTTGACAATCAATACAGCGAATTGATTTTCGATGTGTTTAAACGGCTGCACGGTCGTGATAAATATCAGGGAACCGGTATGGGGCTGGCGATCTGCCGCAAGATTGTCGATCGCCACGAAGGGTTCATCCTGGCCAGTGGCGAAACCAATGTCGGTGCAGAGTTTTGCATCTGGCTCAAGCAGGGCAAAACGAAATAGGTTCGATGCGTCCGGTGGCGACGTGAATAATGCACAGAAATTCACGTCTCCCCCACTGGAAAATGGTTAATTGTTAACCAATACTCATTTTATAGTTCACCGGTTCTGTGCCTGATCAGGAAACTTATGGCAAGTGTATTGGCAACATCGGAAGCGACTGCGCTCGCAGCGATTCTGATAGTGGACGACGACCTGGAAGACGTGCAGTTCATCAAGCGCGCTTTCAGAAAAAACAACGTGGACAACCCGTTGTTTTCTGTTTTGTCAGGCGAGGAAGCACTGGATTATCTGCAACGGTGTGAACGTGACAATGCCACCTATCCCGGTCTGATCCTGCTGGATCTGAACATGCCGGGCGTGGGCGGCATGGAAACCCTGCGGCGTGTGAAGCAGAACGAACGCTGGCGGCGGATTCCGGCCGTGATTTTCACAACCTCCAAGGCAGAAGAAGACGTCCTGGTTTCCTACAACATGGGCGCGAATTCCTTCATCAGCAAACCTTTCGGCTTCGAAGGGCTGACGGAAGTGGTCGCGCAGATCAGCTCCTACTGGCTGGGTGTCGCCGCCCTGCCATCCACCACTGTAGAGTGACGACATGCAAACGCTATTGCAGCCACCCGCAGTCAAGGATCAAGACGGGCAACTGAAACTGCTTCTGGTTGATGACGACGACGAAGACCTGTTCTTTCTCAAGCGCATGCTGCGACAGTCCGGGCGCTCGCACGATGTGCTGGAAGCGCGCAATGTGGATCAGGCGGTGGAGCAGCTGCAGCATCAGCCCGATATTGTGTTGCTGGATTTCTATCTGGGCCATCAGACCGCATTTGATCTTTTGCAGCGCATGCAGAAATCCGGCTGCCAGCTGCCGGTGATCCTGCTGACCGGCCATGACGATGCACAGATCGATCAGCTCGCCCTCAGCAAGGGAATTGCCGACTACCTGCCGAAACGTCAGGTCAGTTCCGCCATTCTCGACCGTTCCATCCGTTATGCACATCGCGATTTCCAGCGTCTGCAGCAGCTCGAATATCTGGCGCACTACGACACGCTCACCGGGCTGTGCAACCGCCGCCTGTTCATGGACCGGCTGCATCACGCCTTTGAAGGTGCCAAGCGGCATCACACCAGCGGCGCGCTGCTGTACATCGACGTTGACGGGTTCAAGCAGATCAACGATGAACTGGGCCATTCCACTGGCGATGAACTGCTGAAAGTGGTGGCGGAACGCATGAGCCAGATCGTGCGCAGTGCCGACACTGTGGCACGTCTGGGCGGCGATGAATTCGTGATCCTGCTGGAAAATATCGCGGCGGCGGAAGCGCACCGGGTGGCGCAGAAACTGCTGTTTGCGATGGAAGTGCCGGTGCAGCTGGGCAGCAATCTGGTGCCGTGCTCGCTGTCGATCGGCCTGTGCATGTTTACCGCCGATTCCGGTTCGCCGCACGAAATTCTCACCAGTGCCGACCGCGCGCTGTATCAGGCCAAGCTGACCGGCAAGCACACCTACTGTTCGTTCAACCAGCGGCTGATGGAGAGTCTGTCGCGTCAGCACCTGATCGAACAGATGACACAGCAGACGGTGGACTCCGGTGAATTCTCGCTGCACTACCAGCCGCGCTGCGACAGCTTGCGCGACCGCATCGTGGGCTTCGAGGCGCTGGTGCGCTGGCCCAAACGTGACGAAGTGCAGCTCACGCCGGGCGATTTCATTCCGGTTCTGGAATCACTGGGTTTGATGGACCGCTTCACGCAATGGGTGATCGACAAGGCGCTGGCCGATCTGCAGCAATTGCAGCAGTGGGTGCCGCAGTGCGTGCTGTCGCTGAATGTGTCGTCCAGCAGTTTTGCCAGTGTTGCAGTGAAAAACTATCTGCTGCGCCGGCTGGATGAATTGAAAATCGATCCGCGCTGCATTGAAGTGGAAGTCACTGAAAGCCTGTTTATCGAACGCCCCGAATCCGCCATTCTCATCCTCAGCGACCTGCGCGAAAAAGGCGTGCGTGTGGCGCTGGATGATTTTGGCACCGGCTATTCGTCACTGAGCTACCTCAATCAGCTGCCCATCGACACCATCAAACTGGATCGCCAGTTTCTGGAACGGGTGCCGTCGTGCGAGCGCAGCTCGGTGCTGGTGAGTGCGATTGTGGATCTGGCGCGCAATCTGGATCTGAATGTGGTGGCCGAAGGGGTGGAAAGCGAATTGCAGAAAGCATTTCTGCGCGCCAGTGGCTGTCACGAACTGCAGGGCTATCTGACCGGTCGCCCGATGTCGATGCGGCAACTGCAGGGCTTTTTCGGCGGGGCGGACGCGTCTGCACCGGGCACGGACGCCGGCACACCGCCGCCTGCAACCCTCTGAAGCCGGGCGCCATCAGCGCGCCCGGTACTGCTCCGCGCCAAATGAATAGGACCAGGTCTGGTCATCCAGCTTGAGAAAGGTGTTGGGCGGCAGGCCATAAATCCAGCCATTGATTACATCCTTGCCGCGCTGCACCGCGTCGCGCGCCTCAATGGCCTTGTACCAGCGATACAGCGCCGGGTAATCCTGCTTGATGTGAATGTCGATCAGCCGCAGCGCCCGAATCCATGGCCAGCAGGCAATGTCCGCAATGGAATAGTCATTCCCGGCGATGTAGTCCTGTTGCGACAACTGTTTCTCCATCACCCGGCACTGGCGCTGCACTTCGCTGAAATAACGCTGCCGTGCGTAGGGCTGTTCCACCCGCGCATAACGGATGAAGTGATGGGCCTGAC
>CAZBII010000069.1:0-21252 GCA_964491665.1 uncultured Moraxellaceae bacterium | reverse complement strand
GGCGCACTGGTGATCGACATCCAGCGTCACGCTTTCCCATTGCAGATGATTGTCGGCCTTGCCGGCACCGCGCCGCGCAATCGCTTCCAGCCGTGCCAGCAGTTCCGCGCTGTGAAACGGCTTGCCCAGGTAATCATCGGCGCCGGCTTTCAGTCCATCCACGCGTTCGTGCCAGGCATCGCGCGCGGTCAGCACCAGCACCGGCATGATGCGCTGCTGACTGCGCCACTGCTTCAACACCTCCAGCCCCGGCTTGCCCGGCAGACCCAGATCCAGAATCACCAGATCGAAATTTTCCTGCTCGCCCAGAAACGCGGCGTCGATGCCATTGTCGGCCACCTCCACCGCATAGCCGGCGCGCTTGAGCAGCGGACGCAGCTCTGCTACCAGCGCTGCGTCATCCTCCACCAGCAGCAGTTTCAATCGGCCACCTTGTCCTTGATCCACTCACCGGTCTGCGCGTCGATCTGCGCTTCCCGCACCACACCCTGCTCATCGATGAATTCCAGTTCGTAGATGACACGGCCGCGCTCGCGCTCCACTTCCATATCCAGAATGCGGCCCTGCAGACGGTCGCGATGGGTGGTCAGCAGCTGGTCCAGCGGGATCACTTTGCCTTCCTGCACCAGCTGGCGCACGCTGGGCGCCTTGCCGGTGTTCTTGTCGGTGCTTTCAGCGCTGGCCAGACCGGATACCAGCAGTGCGCCGGCGCCCAACAGAATCATGCTTGCGGTTTTCATGGGATGTTTCTCCTTTTGCATTGAGTATTCACGGTTTTGGCAAAATTTCACGCCGACTTGCGGCCGGTGATCATGGCGCGCACCAGATTTTCGCGGTGCAGCAGGCTGCTGACGATCACGCCCGCCACATGGAAGAACACCAGGAACAGCGTGCCGTTGGCGAAGAACTCGTGGACTTCTTCCACGGTGTGCTCGCGGAAATGGGACAGGAAGGTGCCGGCCAGCGGTCCATGACCATCGCAGGCATACAGCACCATCCCGGCGAACACAGTACCGGTGAGAAACACCAGCAGCGCAATCACCATGGCACCACCGGCCGGGTTATGGCCGATGTAGCGCGGCGAGCGCCCCTGCACCATCTGCAGCAGATATTGGCGAACCTGTTGCGGCCCCTTCACGAAATCGGTAAAGCGCGCGTGGCGGGTGCCGATCAGCCCCCACACCAGCCGGAACACCACCAGCCCGGCCACCAGATAGCCCGCGTAAATGTGCAGCCGGCGCCACTCGTCGGCCATCAGATAGGCGGTGAAGAAGCCGCCCGCCAGCAGCCAGTGAAATCCCCGCACCAGCGGGTCCCAGACCTTGATGGATGTGTTCATGTGATTCTCCTGCCGAACAAGACAGGGCCAGTCTACGCAGGCGACATTAAACGAAACTTAAATCCCCGGTTTATAATGGCGCCCATTCCATGCCACGGACCCGCTGTACATGCCCTCCAATCCGCAAAAGCTCCTCACGATCGGCAAACCCGCGAATTCCGGCGACTGGCCCGACTACGTCGCTGACTACAGCCTCTCGATTGCCGACATTCCGGAACTGGTCAACATGTTGCGCGACAAATCCTTCGACCAGTCGCGCCCTTCCAGCAAAAAATTCTGGACGCCGGTGCATGTGCGCCGTGCGCTGGGGCAGCTGCAGGCCAGTGCCGCAGTGACGCCCCTGCTGGAGCAGATCCTGCAAACCGAGGACGACGATTTCGCCACGGCCGAAATTCCGCAGGTGCTGGGCATGATCGGCGAGCCGGCCCTGGCACCGGCGCAAACGCTGTTCTGCGATCGCAGCCAGCGCGAATTTCCCCGCATTCTGGCCATGGACGCCCTGGCCGTGATGGCACTGCGGCACCCGGACCTGAAAGCGCCGGTGCTGGCGCTGTTTACCCGCTATCTGCAGGATGCCGAAGCCGGCGTGCCCGGCCTGAACGCCCTGCTGATCATGCATCTGGTGGATCTGGAAGCGCGGGAATTATGGGACAACATCGTGCCGCTGTTTGAGCGCGGCTGGGTCGATTCCAGCCTGCTGGACCGGGAAGATGCCGAAATCGAATTTGGCCTGCGCACCGAGCGCACCACCCCGCGCCAGTCCTTTGCCGTCGACCAGCCGCTGCCCAAACCGGAAGGCGACGATGCCGAGCCGATGGCCATCCTCGAATACTTCCTCGACAAATATGGCGAGGACGACGCCCTGGCCACCTCTACCGAACTGGACGGCTTTTTCGCAGCACTGGCCTGCGCGCCGGAAACCCTGCTGCCGTCGCGATGGCTGCCGGCACTGTGGGGCGGCGAAGACCTGATGCCCGACTGGGAAACCGAGGAAGACATCCGCGAATTCCATGACGTGCTGATGAGCGAATACAACCTGGTAATGCAGGATTTCATCGAACACGCCTACTCGCCGCTGTTCTATGCCTTCGAGGAAGGCGCACCCAAATGGATTTTCCTGGAGGAGTGGGCCTTCGGTTTCTACCGCGCCGTCAGCCTGTTCAGCCCGATGCCGGTGGAGGACATTGCCGTGTTCGAGCAGCACACCGCCGGGCTGCGCCAGATTGCATCGCGGGATGGCATGGAGCAGCTGGTAAAACTGGGCGACCAGAAAATCGCAACGCTGCAGGAAGAGATTGAGGCCGGCCTGAATGCGCTGTACCAGTATTTCTTCCAGAAACGCATTGCCAGCGCCCACACGCCACTGACAGCAGGTCCGCGCATTGGTCGCAACGATCTGTGCCCCTGCGGCAGCGGCAAGAAATTCAAGCAGTGCTGCCTGCACTGACCGGTCAGCGGGGCGCGGCAGCGCGCCCCTTGTTCTTTCACGCCCCGTCCCCATATCAATTTCATTGTCCCTTTTCCCGTTGACCATCACCGGACCATCCACGTGCGCCGCGCATCCTTTCTCGTGCTGTATCTCTACCTGTTTTCCGTGGCGTTTCACGGCTTTATCGGCTGGCGCCTGCTGCCGGACCTGCAGGCACCGGCGCTGGTCACCAGCCTGTTGTGGGGCCTGCTGGCCCTGTCGGCATGGCTGGTGCCGGCGGCGCTGATCGGCACGCGCAAACCTCACTCCCGCTTCAACGACGCGGTGGCCTGGGGCGGCTTCTTCTTCATGGGGCTGGCGTCCACGCTGTTTGTGCTGACCCTGCTGCGGGATCTGGTGCTGCTGGCGCTGTGGCTGCTGTCACTGACCGGCGTGGCGAGCGCTGCCGGCAACGAAGCCGAACACTGGTCCGCGCTGGCGGTGCTGGTGGCTTCGGCCCTGATCACGCTGATCGGCTTCGTCAACGCGCGGCGCGCACCGGCCGTGGTGCAGGTGGACGTGCCCATCACCGATCTGCCGCCGGCGCTGCAGGGTTTCACCATCGCGCAGATTTCCGACATTCATGTCGGCCCCACCATTCGCGGGAACTACCTGCAGGCCATCGTGACCAGGGTGAACGCACTGCAGGCGGATCTGATTGCCCTCACCGGCGATCTGGTGGACGGCAGGGTGGAAACGCTGGCGCCCCATGTGGAACCGCTGCGCGCACTGACGGCTCGGCACGGCACCTATTTCGTCACCGGCAATCACGAATATTATTCCGGCGCGCATCACTGGATCGCTCACCTGCGCACACTGGGCCTGAACGTGCTGCTGAACGAGCATGTGGCGCTGGAGCACGAGGGCGGCACCCTGGTGGTGGCGGGTATCACCGATTATTCCGCCCACCAGTTTGATGAAGCGCACCGCAGCGATCCGCAGGGCGCCGTGGCCAACGCACCGGCCCACGCCCACGCCCGCATCCTGCTGGCGCATCAGCCGCGCAGCATCTTTCACGCGGAAAATGCCGGCTACCATCTGCAGATCTCCGGCCACACCCATGGCGGACAGTTTCTGCCGTGGAACTGGTTTGTGCCCCTGCAGCAACCGTTCACCGCCGGCCTGCACCGACATCAGTCCCTGTGGATCTACATCAGTCGCGGCACCGGTTACTGGGGTCCGCCGAAACGGTTTGGCGCGCCGGCAGAAATCACGCAGCTGCGACTGGTGAAGGCCGAGCCGCCGTTTTGATATTTCATTGATATTCCGTTGACACTGCATTGATCCGCGCAGTCCGAGAATAACGTGTTGTTCCATCACCGGAATTCACGGACATCCTGCTCATGACTGCAAACAGCCCGGCGCTGGCGGCCCAGCCGGTTACGGCCCTGCCGGCCCCGTCCACCCTCA
This sequence comes from uncultured Moraxellaceae bacterium, assembly GCA_964491665.1. Taxonomy (GTDB): domain Bacteria; phylum Pseudomonadota; class Gammaproteobacteria; order Pseudomonadales; family Ketobacteraceae; genus Ch67. The sequence goes on along the minus strand of CAZBII010000069.1, from coordinate 17,035 downwards.
CCCTGGGCTGGCTGGTTTCACTTTTTTTCGTGCTGATGTTCAACCAGCATCTGTTCAGCGCGCTGGCCGATGCCCACGGCGGCAGCGGCCTGAGCCATGTAATGTTCATGGCCGCCTCCGGCCTGCTGGCACTGGCCCTGATCAATCTGCTGGTGACACTGGGCGGCCTGCGCGGCCTGTTCAAGCCATGGCTGATCCTGCTGTTCCTGACGTCCTCGCTGGCGGCCTACTTCACCAACAGCTATGGCGTGATCATCGACCGCGACATGGTGCGCAACATCGCGCAGACCGACTGGCATGAAGCGCTGGAACTGCTGAGCGGAAAACTGCTGCTGTATTTTGTCGTGCTGGGTGTGCTGCCATCCGTATTCGTGGCGCGACTGCAAATCCGCTACGCCCGTCCGCTGCGGGAACTGCTCAACCGCCTGCTGGCCGTGCTGGCCTCGCTGCTGCTGATCGGCCTGACCGCCCTGACCTTCTACCAGGATTTCGCGTCGGTATTCCGCAATCACCGCGAACTGCGCTATCTGGTGGTGCCGACCGGCTTCGTGCATGCCCTGTCCTCATTCGTGCAGCACGAATTGAAAGCCGGCAATATTCCGCTGAAACCCCTGGGACTGGACGCCCGTCCCGGCGCGCTCTGGAACACGGCGGCACCACGCAAGGCGGTGGTGATTCTGGTGGTGGGTGAAACCGCGCGCGCCAGAAATTTTGCGCTGAACGGCTATTCGCGCCCGACCAATCCCGAACTGGCGCAGCAAGACCTGATCAACTTCAGCGACGTGCATTCCTGCGGCACCGCCACTGCCGTCAGCCTGCCCTGCATGTTCTCGCGCCTGGATCGCGCCAACTTCGACGCCGACCGCAGCGCCCGCTACGAAAATTTGCTGGATGTGCTGCGCCACGCCGGCATTCCGGTGCTGTGGCGCGACAACAATTCCGGCTGCAAGGGCATCTGCGACCGCAGCGATCACGAGGAATTCACCCCCGCCAGCGATCCCGCGCTGTGCAGCAACGACGAATGTTTCGACATGATTCTGCTGCAGGATCTGGAGCAGAAAATCGAGCGTTACGACCACGCCGCCGTGATCGTGCTGCACCAGAAAGGCAGCCACGGGCCGGCCTACTACCTGCGCGCACCGAAGGAATTCCAGCAGTTCAGTCCCGTCTGCCACACCAACCAGTTGCAGCAGTGCAGCAAGACGGAAATCCTGAATGCCTACGACAACACGATCCTCTACACGGACCATGTGCTGGCCAGCCTGATCGGTTTTCTGAAACAGCGCACCGAACGCTACGACAGCGCGCTGCTGTATGTTTCCGATCACGGCGAATCCCTCAGCGAGAACAATCTCTACCTGCACGGGCTGCCGTATGCCATCGCGCCGGACGAACAGACCCACATCCCGTTCTTCCTGTGGTTCTCCGACCGCTTCAGCCAGCGCTTCGGCATCGACACCCGGTGCCTGCGCACCCTGCAGAACCACCCCTACAGCCACGACAACCTGTTCGACACCGTGCTGGGCATGCTGGATATCCAGACCCGCCTGTACCGCCGCGACAGCGACATCCTGGCCGCCTGCAGCACACCGCGCTGACGCCGGCGCAGGTGACAACACCGGCCGGCGTTTGTGAGAATGCCTTGACCCCGGCCACTTTTTCCGGCCCCCTTTTTCAGGAAACCGCCCGATGGCCCAGCCCCGCCTCCGCGTACTGTTTGTGGAAGATCACCAGGCCCTGATGGACAACCTGGCGGAATATTTCAGCGAGGATCGCTATGAGGCGGACTTCGCCCGCGACGGCCTTACCGCCCTGCACCTGCTGGCCAGTCACAGTTACGACGTGATCGTGCTGGACGTGATGCTGCCCGGCATCAACGGCATGAGCATCTGCGAACGCATCCGCAAGGATCTGCAATCCTCCACGCCGGTAATCCTGCTCACCGCGCTCGATTCCATCGACGACAAGATCAAGGGCTACGGTGTCGGCGCCGATGATTACCTCACCAAACCCTTCGACATGCGCGAACTGGAACTGCGCATCCGCGCCGCCAGCAAACGCAAACATCAGGACAGCGATCAACTCAGCGCCGGCAACATCCGCTTCAATCCCGGCACCCTCACCGTCTCCCTCGGCAGCGAACACAGCCTGGTACTGTCAGGTCTGAGCGCCACCCTGTTCGAAGCGCTGATCCGCGCGTGGCCGCGCTATCTCAGCCACGAGGACATCAGCAACAGCCTGTGGGGCATCGCCGATGTGGACGAACATACCATTCGCACCCACGTCTACCTGCTGCGCAAGCAGCTGAAACAGGCGTTGGGAAAATCCCTGATCAAGGCGCTGTACGGCCGCGGTTACCAGCTCGACCCGGAACAGGTGTAAGCCATGCCGCACTCCATCGCGCAACGCATTTTCCGTCTGTTCTTTTTTGTGAATCTGGCGTTCCTCAGCGCCATTCTGGTATTTGCCTGGTGGGCGCTGGAGGATCTGGAAGAAACCATGCTGGAGTCTGACCGGCAGGTGGAATTGCAGTACTTTGCCGACAACGGCGAGAAGGACAAGCCCCAGCATATTTCCACCGGCCTGCTCATCAGCGCCTTCATTCCCGATGGTTTCGACAAGACCCACTACCTGCCGGTGCTGTTCGAAAAAATTCCCGTGCCGTTCCAGGGCGAAGTCGAGTTTCTCGACAAGGAATACTCGGTGGTGACGCAGGCCTTTCCGGAAGGCAATTACTATCTGGCGAAGGATCTGGAGTTGTTCGAGGAACGGGAAGAGACGCTGATCCTGTATGTGCTGACCATGGCGCTGGTGATCGGAGTGTCCTGCTATCTGCTGGCGCGGCTGTTCAGCCGGCGCATTGCCACGCCGGTGCTGCGTCTGGCCAGCGCGATTGGCGCCATCGACGAGCAGAACAATACCACGCGTCTGCCGGAGAATTTTGTCGATGCCGAACTGAATGAAGTGGCGGCGGCGATCAACGGTTACCGGGCACGTCTGGATGCCGGCATGGCGCGGGAAAAAAACCTGATCAGTCTGGCCTCGCACGAACTGCGCACGCCGGTGTCGGTGGTGCTGGGGGCGGCGCGCATCATCGAAAGCCGCAACCGCCTCAATGCGGACGATGCGAAAACCCTGCAGCGGATCATCAGCGCCGCCGAGGAAATGTCCGCCAACATTCGCACGCTGCTGGCGCTGGTGCGGCAGGGCAAGGCAGAACTGCCGCCGGAATCCTTTGCCATTGGCGATCTGCTGGCCGCGCTGTGTGCCGATTACTGCCTGGAGCAGCCGGCCAACGCGCCGCGCCTGCAGCTGCAGCGCCATTCACCGCCGGTCATGGTGACGGCCAACAAGGCATTGGTGCGGATGCTGCTGCACAACCTGATCAGCAATGCCCTCAGCCACACGCAAGGCAACGTGCTGATCCGCGAACTGCCCGGTTGCATCACCGTTTGCGACAGTGGTGACGCCAACGCCAAACCGGTGCTGGCCGAACCCGGCAGCGCCCCCACGTCGGGACTGGGGCTTTACATCGTCAGTCTGGCCTGCGAACAGCTGGGCTGGCAGCTGGAACTGGCGGATGTCGAAGGCGGCACCTGCGTCAACGTCCACTGCGGCGGCACCGCAAACACCTGATAGCCGTGGTTTTCGAATACCGGCGCCACCCTGCCCTCTGCCTGCTGCAGCAGATCGCGCACCTGCGCTGCCTTGCGGTGCGGCACTGCCAGATACAGCGGCTGACGACTGGTCAGCCGGTCCGATACCGTCGCCACCAGATCCGGCAGTGACACCAGCCCGGCCTGGCCACGGGAATAGTAACGGGCGGAAAACGGCCGGCTGTCCACGTACAGCAGCGTCGCCACCGGTTCCTGCTGGCGCACGAATTCCACCAGGGATTTTTCCGTTTTCAGCCAGTGCGGCTGCCACGCCGCGCCGAGACTGAACAGCAGCACACACAGCGGCACCAGCAGCGCAGGCCAGCGCCAGGTCCATGCATCCTCCGGCGCCGTTGCCTGCAGATTTGCCGGCATGTCCCTGTTCATCACCATCGCGCGCGCCAGCAGCACACTGAACGCCGGTAGCGCCGGCAACACATAGGTCCAGAGAATATTGCCCGCCAGCGTGAAGAACGCCGGCGTGGCCAGCGCCCAGCCCAGCAGAAAGGTGATGCGCCCATCCCGCGCGACGCACACCAGCCAGCGCAGCGAACCCTGGGACCGGCTGTGACGCAGCAGTTGCCAGAGCGCAATCAGTCCCCACGGAAACGTGGCCAGCAGCCAGTACAGCCAGATGGTGCCGTGCGGACGCCGGTGCGCCGAGCCATACAGATCGCCCGCCCAGCCGGGGTCTATAAAACGCAGGAAATGTTCGCCCACCAGAAAATACTGCAGGAAGCCCGGCGTTTTCAGTTCCGCCGCCACGTACCAGGGCAAGGTCAGCGCCGCCACCAGCAGCGTACCGCTCACCCAGGGCAGGGCACGCAGACTGGCCCGCGCCTCCGCCTGCAGCCATACCCAAGGCAGCAGCGGCAGCCCCACCAACACCAGTACCAGCGGCCCCTTCGCCAGCAGGCCCAGCGCCAGTCCCAGAAAGAATCCGTAACGCCAGTACCAGCGCGGCTCCTGCCGCGCCAGCGCCAGCGCTGTCATCGCCCAGGTGGTGCCCAGCACCAGAAACGGGTCGGTGAGCACCGCGCCCGCCACCACATACACCAGCGCCAGCGAGCCATAAATCAGCACCGCCCGCCGCGCGGCCTGCAAACCGTACCAGCCACGCGCCAGCCGGAACACCAGCCACACCGTAGCCAGCGTGGCCAGCCACGACGGCAGGCGCACCGCAAAATCCGACACGCCGAACAGGCGAAATGCCAGCGCCTGACTCCAGAACGACAACGGCGGCTTGCCCCAGAACGGCAGCCCCGGCTCAAACCAGGGCGTGATCCAGTCACCGCTGACCGCCATCACGCGGGCGATTTCCGCATAACGTGGCTCCGACGTATCGGCCATGGGCAGCAGCCACATGCCCAGCAGACGCGAGCCGGCAATCAGCGCCAGCAGCCACCACAACCAATCAGTGCGCTTTGACATGGCGCGCTGCGTCCTGTGTCGGCAGATGGGTGGCAGCCGGCGCTGCCGTAATATCCCGGATCAGATACACCGGCCGCTGCTTCACTTCGAAATAGGTTTTGCCCACATACTCGCCCACCAGTCCCACAGTGAGCAGTTGCACGCCACCGAGAAACGTCACCACCGCGATCAGCGACGGATAACCCGGCACCGGATCGCCCAGCAGCAGCGCCTTGGTGACGATCCACACGCCAAACAGCGTGCCCCAGATCGCCGCCAGCACGCCGATCAGCGTGGCCCAGCGCAGCGGCGCGGTGGAAAATGAAGTGATGCCTTCGAACGCCAGCCCCAGCAGGCCCAGCAGATTCCACTTGGTATCACCGGCGGCGCGCGAGTCGCGATCGTACAGCAGCACCCGGGTAGGCATGCCGATCCAGGCGAACAGGCCTTTCATGTAGCGGTTGCGCTCCGGCAGCTGGTTGAGCGCGTCCAGCGCACGCCGGCTCATCAGGCGGAAATCGCCGGTGTCATGGGGAATATCGAAACGGCTGATACGATTGAGCAGACGGTAGAACAGACTGGCGCTGACGCGCTTGAACCAGGTTTCCCCGGCACGCGAGCGCCGCTGCATGCTTACCACGTCGACGCCGGCGCGCCACGCATCCAGCATGGCAGGAATCAGTTCCGGCGGGTCCTGCAGATCGGCATCCAGCAGCACCACGGCGTCACCGCTGGCCTGCTGCAAGCCGGCGGTTACGGCCGCTTCCTTGCCGAAATTGCGGCTCAGCCAGATCACTTTCACCGTGGGCACGGTAAGCGCCAGCTGGGTCAGGTAATCGGCACTGCCGTCATTGCTGCCATCGTCCACGAACAGGATTTCATGGCCCAGGTCCAGCCCCTGCAGCACCGCCTGCAGGCGCGCGAAAAACAGCGGCAACACGTCCTTTTCGTTGAACACGGGCACCACCACCGACAGCACCTGCGCACTGCGCGCAGACGGTTCAGATGGCCAGGCCGGAATGGATGCGGTCATGGAATACAACCCTCCTGTAGAGAGTGAAGTTGAACAGCGCCACCAGAGCAGTGGTGATCAGCTGCGCCGGGCTCACGCCCAGCTCGAGCCAGCCGTGCAGCGCGGTGAACAGGCCCAAGTTGGCCAGCCAGCCCAGCACCATCACCAGCACATAGCGCGGCAGGGCACGCGCATGGCCCAGCCGCACGCGGAAAGTGAAATGTTGCTGCAACAGGTAATTGGCGATGGCGCCCGCCAGCGCACCCAGCGCCGTGGCAACTTCCGCCGACAGGTGAAAACGGATCAGCAGGGCCATCAGGCTCCAGTGCACGGCCGTGGCCAATCCGCCGCTCAGGACAAACCGGAACAGCAGCGCATGCAGACGATCAGAAACCGGCAGGGACAAACAGAAAGCTCCACTGATGACAGTGGTGGCAGACTAGCGGGGGTTGCAACAAGAAAGGCTCAAGCAATCATCAAGGCTTTATCAAATGCCCGGATGGCTACAGATCCTCGGCCTGACTGGACAGATGCAGACGGCGCCGCAGGCTGCGCGCCAGCATGTCCACCGTCATGTTCAGCGCCGCCGTCACCAGCAGCAGCAACAGGGCGCGGTCGAAGCGGAATTCAGTGAACGCGGAATCGATGAAGAAGCCCAGAGTGGGAATGCCCAGGATGCCGAGCAGCGCGGTTTCCCGCATCAGGATTTCAAAGCGGTACAGCGTGAAAGCCAGAAAGCTGCGATAAATGCGCGGCAGCACTTCAAACAGATAGCGGTTGAGGCCGGTGCTGGCATCGTCGCGCAGGGTCAGGCTGTTGCTGTAATGGCCCACCAGATGCGCAATGATCGCGCCGTTGTGCAGCGCCAGCGCCACCACCGCCGGCAGCATGCTCGGCCCCCACAGCAGCAGGCCGATGAACGCCAGCAGGTATTCCGGCGCCGACCGCATCAGCACCAGAAAAACATGGCCGCCGGCGCGGGTGAGCGGACGGCCGAACAGATGGGAAATGGCGGGAAAGGTCAGCAACGTAACAACAGCAGTGGCCAGCAGGGCCAGAATCGCCAGCACCAGCGTGTTGGCCAGACCCGGCACGATCTGCTGCTGCCCCAGCATCAGCAGCCAGTGCCACAGGCCGGCACCGTTCCAGCCGTGTCGCAGCGGCGCCGGCACGATGTCTTCCGTGAAAAAACGCCACACCAGTGCACCATTGGCTTCGGCCACCGGCGGCAGCCACACCAGCACCGCCAGCAGATAGAACGGCAGCAACGCCCGCCGCATCCAGACATGCAGCGTGACGATCACCAGCACCAGCGCATAGAACAGCGTGGCGGCTTCACTGTACAGCCCCTGCTTCAGCGCCGTTTCCAGATGGAATCCCACCGTCGGCAAACCAACAAAACCCAGCACCGCCGACGAGCGAATGCCGCACTCCAGCCGATAGCGCGTGTATGTCACCATGTGCGCCCAACACTGCGGCAGCACGGTAAAGAAAAATGCCACCAGTGCACCGCTGCCCGCCGGCAATGCCTCCCGCGCCTGCGGATCGACTTCTTCAAACAGCTCGCCGTAAATCTTGGCGAACGTGCCTGCATAGGGAATGGCAATCGCCAGCACACCGGCCGCCGGCGACAGGCCCAGCAGCTGCACGAACAGCAGCGCCCAGAACAGTTCGTGAATGGCGCGTATGAAAGCGGAGAAGCGGCGCACGCCGGCGCGGCCATAACCCAGCGCCAGCCCAAATCCGGCCACCGCACCCAGCGCCACACCCTGCAACGCAAACGCCAGCGTGTTGGCCAGCGCGCTGAACAGTTCCACCGCGCTGGGCACCGACGGCGTAAGCAGACCCCAGCCCATGCGCGCCAGTTCGGTCCAGGGATCGCGGGTGGAAATGGAAAAATCCGCCCACGGCAGACACAGCAACGCCAGCAGCACAAACAGCAGACTGGTGCGCACCATGGCGGTGGCGGAGCTGTCGCGCACGGGGGATGAAAGGAAATTACCTGCCACGCAATTTACCCGCGCGCTTCCGGCTGGCCATACAGCGCCAGCAGATCAGACGCAACACAGGCCGCTGCCGGCTGATCCAGCACGATGCGCCCCGCCTGCAGCACCACAACGCGTGTGCAGTGCCGCAGCGCCAGTGTCACATCATGCAGCGCCACCACCACGGTTTCATGCAGCGCGCAGATCAATTGCAGCAGCTGGTCGGCCTGCACTTCATCCACTGCCGATACCGGTTCGTCACCCAGAAAAATGGCGCGCTGCTGATACAGCGCACGGCCCAGACTGGTGCGGCTCTGCTGGCCGCCCGACAGTTTGTCCACCGAGGTAAAAAGCTTGTCCTGCAAACCCAGCTGCGCCGCCAGTGCCGCAATTTCCGCGCGCGGCTGCTGCAGGGGATGCAGCAGGTTCAGCAGGTTGTAAAAGAGGGAATGGCGATCCAGTCGCCCCATGAAAATGTTGTGAAACACCGACAGCATCGGTACCAGACCGGTGGCCTGCGGACACCAGGCCACCTCGCGCGGACGCTGCTGGCGCAGTTGCCGCAGCAGCGTGGTCTTGCCGGCGCCGGATTCGCCCAGCAACGCAATCTTCTCGCCGGCCGCCACGCGCAACGTGCAGCCGCGCAGAATCTCGCGGCTGCCGTAACCCACCGTGGCATTTTCCAGCGCAAACAGCGTTGCCGGAGCGGCCTGCTCCGCCATTACATGATCTCGTCCATGATGCCAAGTTCGATGGCGGTCTTTTCAATCGGGGCGTAATCGCTGTTCTGCGCCGGCACAAAACCGCTGCGCGGAAACGCCTGCAGCAGCTGCGGATCTTTCATCTCCAGCAGCGCCTTCTGCACTTTCTGCTTGAAGCCCGCACCCCAGGTGGCATCCACATCGCCGCGAATGGTCCACTGGTAATCGGGATAGGTGGGCGACGTCCAGATCACTTTCACCTTGCTGGTATCCACCGTGCCATTTTTCACCGCGTCGTCCCACACCGTGAAATTCAGCGCGCCCACGTCATAGGCGCCGGATTCCACCAGCGTGAGCGTGCGGGAATGATCACCGGAAAAACCCACGCGGGAGAAAACCGCTTCCGGCGCTTTCCGGAAATGCTGGCGCAGATAGAATTCCGGCATCAGGCGACCGGACGTGGAGCCTTTCGAACCGAAGGTGAAACTCTTGCCGGCAATGCCGGCGGGAAACTCCGCGCCGTTCTGCAGGCCGGTGCTGGTGTGCGCGATGAAATAGGATTTGAAGGCCGTGTCTTCGGCACCCTGGGCGATGGCTTCGCTGCCCGGCACCAGATTGCGCGCCTGCACGCCGGTCAGTCCGCCGAACCACGCCAGCTGCACCTGGTTATTGCGGAACGCCGCCACAGCGGCGGGATAACTTTTCACGGGAATGTATTTGACGTCGGCACCGGTCTGCGCCGCCAGATAGGTGGCAATGCGGCCGAAGCGCTCGGTGAGTTTGGTCTCATCCTGGTCGGGAATGGCGGTGAAGGTAAAGGTCTGGGCGAAAACGGCAGGGGAAAAAGCGACAGCGGAAAAGGCAGCGACTTGGAACAGGCGGCTGATGGCCGCCACCCGTTTTCGGATCGACAGGGTGGGCAACAGGGATTTCAGCATGACAAAAAACTCCGGGAAAAAGGATGATAGGTTTTTTACGGCTGACGTGCGAACTGCAGCAGCACATCCGCCTCGCCGCGCACCAGCACATCACCGCTCCGCCGCGACAGCTGGTAATCGTACATGGGATCGTAATACTCCACCAGCAAGCGGCGGATGCCTGGGCGGAAGCCGTCGGTGCTGCCGCTGATTTCGAATTCCACCAGCGCCTGCTGCCATTCGTCACGCAGCTGCTGGTGGCGTTCACCCCCCAGACGCGAGCGGATGCGATCCAGATTGTGCAGCACAAAATCCGCAAAGCGTGGCGCCGCTTCTTCACCGTACGCCTGCGCGTAGGCGGCGCGCTGGCCCTGAATATAATCGCGCACCACCCGCTCCTCTCGCTCCGGCAGTGGCGCCTCCAGCACCATCAGCGGTGCCCGCTTCATCGCTTCCTGCAACACCGGCGGCAGGGCAATGCGGCCGATCAGCCGGCTTTCATCTTCCAGAAACAGCGGTTGCTGCGTATGCCGATGGGCATGCTTCAAAAACCCGATGGCCAGCGCATTCTCGAAATCGATCTGGCTGGGTTGCGGCGCGGTGGTGTAACCGAAGGTGGAGCCGCGATGATGGGCCAGACCTTCCAGATCGATGCTGGCGGGCAGTTGCAGCAGCAGGTCGGTCTTGCCGGTGCCGGTGCGCCCCGACACCAGAATCAGCCGCTGCGCCGCACAGCGCTGTTCCAGTGTTTCCAGCAGAAAACGGCGCAGGGCCTTGTAGCCGCCCTGCACCAGCGGCAGGGTTACGCCGCTGTCATGCAGCCACTGCTGGGTGGTGCGCGACCGCAAACCGCCGCGAAAACAGTACAGCACGCCATCCGGATGCGCCGCCGCAAAGGCCTGCCACGCGGCAATGCGCCGGGCCCGGATCTCCGGTGTCGCCAGCCGGTTGCCCAGGGCGATGGCGGCGTCCTGCCCGGCCTGCTTGTATTCGATGCCGATCAGCTCCCGCTGCCGGTCATCCAGCAGCGGCACATTGGTGGCACAGGGGAACGCACCCTGGGCAAATTCCACCGGCGCCCGCACATCCATGAGCGGAATATCCTGCAAAAACAGGCGACTGTAATCGGCCGTAACCGGCAGGGACGACATGCAGATTCCTCGGAAATGGCGCGGCCCGCAGCCACGATGGCCGGGTCGTGATGAAAGGTGGGAAAGCCTAAACCACCCGTTCCGGCGCATCAACTATACTGAAAAAAAGGGAATGACTGCAGGCGCAGCGTCGACCATGCCCATCAGCAAAAAGCCAACATTCAGCGAGCGCACCCAGCTGCTGGCTGACACCTACGTTGCGCTGTCCAAGGATGAACAGATCTGGGGATATGACCTGGCCAGCGGCCTGCGCCATGTCGCGCGCGCCTGTGCCAATGCGGTGGGCGTCAGCCGCGCCAGCATCTGGCAGCTGCAGGAAGACTATTCCACCCTCACCTGCCTCACCCTCTATCGCGAAGACACCGACCAGTACGAACAGGGCCTGCAACTGGTGGCGCACCAGTTTCCGCGCTATTTCGCCGCCCTCGCCAACGATCGTGTCATTGCCGCCAACGACGCCCAGTCCGACCCGCGCACGCGCGAATTCACCGAGCTGTACCTGAAGCCGCTGAACATCGTCTCGATGCTGGACGGCACCCTGCGGCGCGAGGGCAAAACCTGCGGCGTGCTGTGCCTGGAGGAAACCGGACTGGCGCGCCTGTGGACCCGCGAGGAACGCAACTTCGTCGCCTCGGTGGCGGATCTGGTGTCGCAGCTGCTGATCATCAACAAGCTGCGGGAAAGCGAAGCCCGCTACCGCGCCCTGTTCGACGGCAGCGGTGACAGCGTGTTCGTCGTGCGCAACCAGCTGCTGTATGAATGCAACCAGGCCGCGCTGACCATGTTCGGCACCACGCGGGAACAGATGCTGGGGCAGTCGCCGGTACGTTTCTCGCCGGAATTCCAGCCTGACGGGCAGCGCTCGAATGCCCGCGCCCGTGCGGTGATGACCGACGCGCTGCACGGCATCACCCAGCGCTTCGAATGGCGCCACATCCGTATGGACGGCACCGAGTTCGATGCGGAAGTCACGCTCAACCGGGTGACGCTGGATGGCCTGCCCTGCCTGATGGCCGCCGTGCGCGACATCACTGACCGCAAGCACGCCGAGGCTGCGCTGGAGCAGTCGCACCTGCAACTGGAATTCCGCGCCAATCACGACTCCCTCACCGGCCTGCCCAATCGCGATTACCTGCACGAATGCGCGGCCCTGCGCATCGCCCACGCCCAGTTCAACCAGCGCCGCATTGCCTTTCTGCTGCTGGATCTCAACCGCTTCAAGGAAGTGAACGACACCCTGGGCCACCGCATTGGCGACGATCTGCTGAAACTGCTGGCGACCCGCCTGCGCAGCGCGCTGGAAACACACAATGCCGCGCTCTATCGCCTGGGCGGCGACGAATTTGCCGTCATGTCAGACCAGTTGCAGGACCCGCAGCAGGCGCAGGAACTGGCCGCGCTGGTCAACCGCTGCGTGCGCCAGCCGATCAGTGTGGAAGGCATCAGCCTGGAGCTGGGCGCCAGCATCGGCATCGCCCTGTTTCCCGATCACGGCGATAACAGTCACGCCATGCTGCGCTGCGCCGACGTGGCCATGTATTACGCCAAGACCCACGGCACCGGCGCCGCCCTGTACGAAACCTCGCAGGATTCCCACAGTCCGCGCCGCCTGATGCTGATGGCCGAACTGGGCACTGCAATTCGCGAAAACCAGCTGCTGCTGCACTTCCAGCCGCGCATCGATCTGCACAGCGGCGCCTGCACCGGCTGCGAGGCCCTGCTGCGCTGGCAGCATCCCGTGCACGGCATGATTCCGCCGGGCGAATTCATTCCGGTGGCGGAAATGAGCGACATCATTCACAGCCTGAGTTACTGGGTGGTGCGCAACGCACTTCAGCACATCCGGCAGTGGCAGGACGCCGGCCTGTCCATTCCCGTCGCCGTGAACCTGTCGGCGCGCAACCTGGTAGACCAGCGCTGCCCGGAAAAACTGGCGCAGCTGCTGCAGGAATTCGCCGTGCCGCCGCATCTGCTGGAAATCGAAATCACCGAAAGCGCATTGATCAGCGATCCGGAGCGGGCCTTGAACGTGGTGGACCAGATTCACCAGCTGGGCGTGCCGCTGGCCATCGACGATTTCGGAACCGGCTACTCGTCACTGGGCTACCTGAAACGGCTGCCCATCGACACGCTCAAGATCGACCGTTCCTTCGTGAAAGACATGCAGGACAACGAAGCCGACGCGGTGATCGTGCGCTCCACCATCGCGCTGGCTCACAGTTTCGGACTGAAAGTCGTGGCGGAAGGCGTCGAAGACGCTGCCACACTGGACGCGCTGCGCCAGCTCAGCTGCGAACAGGCGCAGGGATTTTTCATTGCCCGCCCGTTACCCCTCGCGGCGTTCAATGAGTGGTTTCAGCAACGCCTCCGCTGCTGAAAAATCGGTACGCCGCAACACCCACTCCCGGAACTGCGACAGCGGCATCGGTTTGCCCAGGTGATAACCCTGTACCCGGTCCACGCCCAGACGCACGATCTGTTCCAGCGTGGCCGCATCCTCCACGCCTTCCGCCACGGTCTGGATATCCAGTGCCCGCGCCAGCTTCACCGTATTTTCCACAATCCGGTAATCACTGTTGCTGCGGTTCATCTGGGCAATGAAACTGCGGTCTATTTTCAGTTCGTGAATCGGCAGACGGCTCAGATATGCCAGCGACGAATAGCCGGTGCCATAGTCATCCAGCGCAATGCAGCAACCGGTCGCCGCCAGCTGCTGCAGATTATCGATCACCGTTTCCATGTTCTCGCTCATCGAGGTCTCGGTCACTTCCAGCACCACGTCCGCCAGATTGATCTGGTACTGCGCTGCCATTGCCGTGACAAAACTGACGATGCCGGGGTCCATCAGATTCTGGATCGACAGGTTGATGCTGATGGCGATCGACAGCCCCGCCTGATGAAAGCCGCGCTGGATCACAAACGCGCGCTCCACCACATAACGGGTCAGCTGGCCGATCAGACCTGCCTCCTCCGCAATCTCGATGAACTCCACCGGTGAAACCGTACCAAAGCGCGCGCTGTTCCAGCGCAGCAGCACTTCCGCACCAATCAGCTGGAAATCATCGCAGCGCAGCTGGGGTTGCAGATACAGTTCCAGCTCGTGATCGCGAATCGCCTGCATCAAACCGCCGATCAGCATCAGGCGCCGCCGCCCGAAGCCATCGATCTCGGAGCTGTAAATAGTCACCGGTTCAGCGGTGCGCAAACCGAAGTCGCGCGCCGCGCTGGCATGCTGCAGCAGCAGATCCGCGCGATCACCGTGCTTGGGATAGCAGGCCACGCCACTGACGATGGACAGGTTCACTGAAATCCCGTCGATATCGATGGCCTGGTCATAGAACGACAGATAGCGCTGCGCGAAATTGCGCACCGAATCACTGGCCTCGTCGATGGAGCACAGCGCCACCAGCGCACCAAACTCCGGCACCGCCACAAAGGATTCGGTTTGCGGCTCCACCGCGATGGTCTGCGCATCGCCGGACATCGCGCTGTTCAGATCTTCCGCCACCGAGCAGAACAGCTCCTCCGCCAGACGCCGGCCCAGCGACGACGAAATTTCCTTCATCTGCGGAAAATAGAACAGCACCAGCGCGAAGGCATCGTGGTGCACTTTCTGGCGGATGATGTCCTGCACACGCCGGATCAGCAGCGCATCATTGGGCCGCTGGGTCAGCGCATCGTGCAACGCCTGCTCCAGCGCCAGTGTCTGCACCTGCTTGATCTGCTGCTCCGCCGCGCTCTTTTCTTCCAGCGCATTCAGTTTCTGCTGGCGTTCTTCCTTGATGCGGTGCGCCAGCGCGAACGACAGCAGCACCGCTTCCAGCGCCGATCCCGCCTGCATCGCATAATTGGAAAACTGCGACACGGGAATCAGGCTGAAGATGCTCAGCAGATACAGGAAAGTGCCCAGGGCGAAGGTGGCCCAGGCCAGCACGAAATAGCGCGCCGTCACGATGCCGGACGCCAGCGCATTCAGGCCCACCGCAATGATCAGCACCACACTCACCACCGCCAGCGCACCAGCCGCCATCGCGCCCTGCCCCGGCTGCATGAACGTGTATGGCACCAGCGCCAGCGACGCCGCCGCCACCAGTTGCAGCAGCACCCGCAGTCCCGGATGAATGCCATTGCCACGCAGGAAAGTGAGCGCAAACAGGATCGCCCAGAACGACGTCAGACCTGACGTCAGCGGCAGCGCATACCGGCTCCACACCGGCGCATTCCACACATGCAGCAGACCGAAGCCGGACAGGCTCAGCATCAGCCCGACAATCGACACCAGATAAAGCACATAACAGAGATACGCCCCGTCGCGCATCGACAGATACAGGAAGAAGTTGTAGGCAATCAGCGCCAGCATCACACCGAAATACAGTCCCCAATACAGGGTTTCGGTGTTCTGGCGACTGGCCAGATAATCACGGTTCCAGAGTTCCAGCGGAATCTGCAGCGAGGTCGTGGAGCGGGCCCGCAGCAGCAGGGTCAGTTCACCCTGCATGTCCGCCGGCAGGGAAAAATTCACATGATGGGAACGCGCCGAGGAACTGGTGCGCACCGTGCGCCCTTCCGCCACTTCGCGCATGGCCGCCGGTCCGCTGCCGGGAATCACATACAGCTGCGCATGCTCCAGCAGCGGATAGGGCACGACCAGATGCCAGCGCTGGTTTTCTGGCGGCATCAGCACACGCACCTTCACCCATACCGTGGCATGGGTGAAGCCGAAATTGAGCACGTTACCCGCAACGTTGGACTGCCACTGCGTGTCTGCCAGCACATCATCCAGCGAACGATCACCTTTCACATCAACCAGATAGCTGAGATATGAATTCAGGGAATATCGTTCATAACCCGACTGCAGGGAAACCGCGTTCTCGGCTCTGACTGAAAATGCAAAACACGTCATGACCAGCGACAGGCAAAGCAACAGCATTGCACTGCACCGGCTCACGCCATGCCCCACTTCATCATCCCGCATAGTTGTCCTGTTTTTTTGACGAAAACCAAAATTCGTCCAGACTTTTCATTACCAAATCCAGTATAGACGGAATAAAGCATGAGCACCCTACATGGAGAGTACCGGCGCCATAACCGCACCGGAGTGAAAACCAATGTGTCCGTAGACCTGACCGTTGGCAACCTGGATACCAAGACTCTGGATGTTTCCGAACGCGGCGTTGCCATCCGCAAACCGGCCCGCCTCTCGCTGGAAACCGGGCAGACGGTGAACATCGTTTTCAATCGCATGACGGGCATGTCGGTTCCCGCCCGGATAGTACATGTAGGGGGAAGTCATATCGGCCTGCAACTGGAAGAAACTCGCTTCAGCGAGCAGGACATCAACAGCATCATCCGCACGGCTCCCTGGTGGCAGCGCCTGAGCGTTTCCACCCGCCGTCTGTTCTGGCGCCAGGCCCGTCGCACTGCGGTGCTGGCGGCCAACACGTTCCTGCGGCGGCTGTTGATGAAACTGGTGCGCCCCACTTTTCTCTTTGCCGTATACGGCAGCGAGCGCGACGTGGCCACCTACTACACACCGCAGATGCTCAGGCTGATGCCGCCGGTCATGATTGGCGGCATCATCCGCAACCAGCGCCACCGCGGCCTGCTGGTGGCATCCAAGCATCTGGAAAGCGAACTGGCGCAGGATTCCATCAAGGTCCGGCAATATCTGCAGGATCTGGATGCACAGTTTCCGGATGTGAAGAAGATCGCGCTGGTGGGACGCCTGCCGAATTTTGTGATGAAAGCCGGCATCCCCATTGAGTCACCCTATGTGGATGGCTCGATGGGCACCCGCTACATGATCTGGGACGTGGCACGCCAGATGCGCAGCCTGCCGGACTATATCGGCGAAACCAGCATCGTGGTACTGGGTGGCGCCGGTCGTATTGGTAACAAGGTGTGTGAGGATCTGGCGCGGGAATTCAGCACGGTGATCGCCTTCGATCCGCGCTACGACCAGGAAGAAAAAGTTTTCACGCCTCTGGGCATGATCCTGCGCACCGCCAAGCCGCTGCGACTGGCGGATCACAAGCTGTTCATCGGCCTCACGCACCACGGCGATGTGATCGAGGAACTGCAGCAGCATCTGGCACCGGGCGCGCTCATCGCCGACGACACCCATCCCAGCATCACACCGCGGGTGCGCGAAGTACTGGCGGAATCCCATATCAAGGTGATGAAAATCGTGCTGTCACACGATG
>CAZBII010000068.1:0-21374 GCA_964491665.1 uncultured Moraxellaceae bacterium | reverse complement strand
AGATGGAGATGCCCGAGGACAAGATCCGCAAGGTGCTGAAGATCGCCAAGGAACCCATTTCGATGGAAACCCCGATCGGCGACGACGAAGATTCGCATCTGGGGGATTTCATCGAGGACAACACCATCGAGTCCCCGATCGAATCCGCCACCATCGAAGGTCTGCGTGAAGCCACCCGCGCCGTACTGGCGGGCCTGACCGCACGGGAAGCGAAAGTACTGAGCATGCGTTTCGGTATCGACATGAACACCGATCACACGCTGGAAGAAGTCGGCAAGCAGTTTGACGTGACGCGCGAGCGGATTCGTCAGATCGAAGCCAAGGCCCTGCGCAAGCTGCGTCATCCCAGCCGCTCGGAACACCTGCGCAGCTTCCTCGACAGCGAAGGCTGATTCCTCCCTCCACCTGCAAGTGGCGCCGATGAGCCTGGCTCTTTATAATCGGCGCCACTTTTCAGTTTTACGCTTCGGGCCTTTAGCTCAGTTGGTTAGAGCGCGCGACTCATAATCGCTCGGTCCCCGGTTCAAGTCCGGGAAGGCCCACCATATTTCATCCCGCCCGCTCCACCTTCGCAAACAGACTGCCGCACAGCCATTTATTCAGGTTTTTTCTGAGTTGGCTGTCACCCTCGATCCGGATTTTTCCGTTCTTCTCCAGTGCAGCCAGCGTCGTTTCGCCCATCCAGAATGCCGTGAACTCCCTGAGCGAACACTGGATACTCAGATCCACGTTGAAGCCGGGATTTTTCAGGCAGACATCCACTTCCCGGTTCTCCACCACCAGCCAGTAGAAGCGGTCGCGCGCGGGCACGCCCAGGAATTCAAACTGGATGACGCTCTGCGCCAAGGGCAGCGCCTCGCAGTTGATGGTGCGATGCATGTCCCACATCAGCAGCGACGCATCCAGATCCTGCCTGCCGTAATCGCTGCGCACCCAGCGCTGTCCCCACACACCCAGCTGCATGATCAGGTCCTTCAGTTCAAGGCCCGCCGTTGTCAGCGTGTAATACACACCGTCGGGCGTCTCGCGGCGCGCGATCACATCATGAAACATCAGGGTTTTGAGACGCTTGGACAGCAAGGTGGGCGAAATCAGCGGCATGCCCTTGCGCAGGCTGTTGAAGGACTGATCCGCCAGACTCAATTCCCGCAGAATCAGAATTGACCACTTCTCGCCCAGCACCTCCGCCGCCTTGGCCACCGGGCAATATTGACCATAACCTGACATGAATCCTCCGGTACTGTTTATGTACTAGTGCAATGCAACGCCGGCCGCCATAGTGATCCCACACCATACCCCACTGCTCTCAGGGGCAGCAAAGGGAAACGCAACGGGAACCAATGGAGGTGAACCATGGAAACAACACTGACACGCCAACCGGAAAAGACCGCCACTGATTTGCAGCAGCGCCTGCACAACATCCTGCCAGACTTTGCCAGACGCGCAGCGGCCGCTTCGTGCAGGAAAATTATGACCAGCTGCGTGCGAACAAGCTGTTTTCCGCCGCTATTCCGCAGGAACTGGGTGGCGGCGGGATTCGCTACACGGCGCTGGCAGACATGATCGGCAGCATGGCAAAAGCCTGTGGCTCGACGGCGCTGGCCTATGCCATGCATTCACATCCGGTGCTGCTGAATGTGTACAAATTCAGAAATGCCGGCGACTCCAAAGCCAAAGCCGCTCTGACGAAAATCGCCGCCGGGGAACTGGTCATCGCCGGCACCGGCGCCAACGACTGGCTGCAGTCCAGTGGCAGCGCTGTGCCCACGGCGGGCGGCTACCACATCAACGCCCACAAGCGCTTTGTCAGCGGCAGCCCCGGCGCGCAGATTCTGGTGACCAGCGCCGTGGAAGAAACATCCGGTGGCGAGCAGGTGCTGCATTTTTCCATCCCGTTCTCCACGCCGGGCATCCGCGTTCTGGACAACTGGGACACGCTGGGAATGCGCGGCACCGGTTCCCAGGATGTGCTGCTGCAGGAGGTGTTCGTGCCGGAAGAAGCCGTGGTGGCAAGACGTCCTGCCGGCCGCTGGCATCCGGTGTGGGACACGATCATTCCGATCGCCATGCCGCTCATTGTCAGCTGCTATCTGGGACTGGCGGAGCAGGCGGTGGAACTGGCGCTGCTGGCCTGTAAAGGCAAGCCGGATACGGCGCGGGATATCGGCACCCTGAAAAACCGGCTGCGCACGGCGCAACTGGCGCGCAATGCCATGGTGGACGCCTGCGCCGACCTGCATTTCAAACCAGGACTGCAGCTCACGGACAGCGTACTGTCCTGCAAGAGCATTGCCACGGGTGCGATCCTGGACGTCGTCAATGACGCGGCGAGTCTGGCCGGCGGACCGGGCTTTTTCCGGGAACATCCACTGGAGCGGATCAGCCGCGACGCCCGCGCCCTGCATTTCCACCCCCTGCCGGAGGCGAAGCAGGTGCAGATTAGCGGCCGGCTGGCGCTGGGACTGGAACCGGTCTGAGAAGCACGGCGGCAGCGCAGTTGAGGTAACGCTGGCGCTGCTGGCACCTAACGAATGACACCACGGCCACCGGCTCGCCCCAGGCTGGACTTCAATCCGTCCAGCCTTTACCTTTGCGCCTGCGACTTTTCAGTCATCCCATTTAAATCTCGCAGACCCAAGGAGTTTCCATGGCAGGCCCTCTCAGCGGACTACGCATCATCGAACTGGCCGGCATCGGCCCCGGCCCCTTCTGCGGCATGCTGCTGGCGGACATGGGTGCCGAAGTGATCCGGGTGGAACGCATCGGTGGCAATCCCGGCGACGCCGGCGGCCACGACATCCTGTTCCGCAACCGCCGCAGCATCGCGGTGAACCTGAAATCCCCCGCTGGCGTGGAAACCGTGCTGAAGCTGTGCGAAAGCGCGGACGGCATTTTTGAAGGCTATCGCCCTGGCGTGGCGGAACGGCTGGGCGTGGGTCCGCAGGCCTGCATGGGCCGCAATCCGAAACTGGTGTACGGCCGCATGACCGGCTGGGGCCAGACCGGACCGCTGGCCCAGGCCGCCGGCCACGACATCAACTACATCAGCCTGTCCGGCGCGCTGCATGCGATCGGCCGGCGCAACGAAGGTCCGGTTCCGCCGCTGAATCTGGTGGGCGATTTCGGCGGCGGCGGCATGATGCTGGCGTTCGGCATGGTGTGCGCGCTGCTGGAAGCGGCCCGCTCCGGCAAGGGTCAGGAAATCGACTGCTCGATGGTGGAAGGCGCCAGCGCGCTGATGGCGATGTTCTACGGCCTGCAGGGCATCGGCCAGTTCAGCGACTCGCGTGGCACCCATCTGCTGGATACCGGCGCACATTTCTACGACACCTATGAAACGGCAGACGGCAAGTACATCAGCATCGGTAGCATCGAAACCCAGTTCTATGCCCTGCTCAAACAGAAACTCAATCTGGATGAAGCGGAATTCGGCGAGCAGATGAATCCGGCGCGCTGGCCGCAGCAGAAGGAAAAGATCGCCGCCATTTTCCGCACCCGCACCCGCGACCAGTGGTGCGAGCTGCTGGAAGGCAGCGATGTGTGTTTCGCACCGGTGCTGGGTTTGGCGGAAGCGCCGCAGCATCCGCACAACCGCGCGCGCAACAGTTTTGTGAACGTGGGCGGCATGGTGCAACCGGCACCGACACCGCGCTTCAGCCGCACCCCGTCCGGCACGCCGCGCCCGATCACCCTGCCCGGCACCGACACCCGCGCGGTGCTGGCGGACTGCGGTTTTACCGCTGCGGAAATCGACGGTCTGATTGCCCAGAAGGCGGTGGCGCAGGTGTAATTTGCGCCCTTCACTGCCTCACAAAAAAAGGCCCGGCGTCCTGCGACCCGGGCCTTTTTTCTGACCTTTTTCTATCGATGGCGCGAAAAACTTACGCCTCGATGCCCACGATGTACCAGGGCGAGCCGGCCTGCGCCATGTTGCGCTCCAGATGCCAGATATCGGTGATCGGCTCTTCCACGCCTTCCACCGTATCGCGATAGCGACCGGTGAACTTCACGCTGATTTCCGCGCGGCTGCCAATCTGGTCGGCCCGCACCAGTTCCGCGTCGACAAACAGCACTTCGGTGTGCTGCTCGCCGCTCAGTGTCGCGCGCTCGGCACGCAGGTCGTTGTACAGTTCGGGGGTTACATATTCCTGGATTTTCACCAGATCATTCTTGTTCCAGGCGTCCTGCAGGGTGCGGTAATGCTCGCGGGCGCCGGCCAGAAAGGCGGTCATGTCAAAGCCTTGAGGCAGATTGAACGGCACCTGGCTGACGGCGAAACCACCGCCGGCAGGCGCACTCACCGGAGCAGTACGGTTGTCGAAATCGAAGGTGCGGCGCTGGCTATTGGGATCACCCTGCCCGCCCGCATAGGCCGGTGTGTGGGCCGGGGCCGGACGCCGTCCGCGCAGCAGCCGGAAAATCACGAAGGCCAGCAGGCCCAGGATCAGGATGTCCATGAACTGGATGCCTTCAAAAGCGCCACCCAGCAGCGCCGCGATCAGACCACCGGCCAGCAGACCGCCCATCAATCCACCCAGCATGCCTTTCTTGCCTGCCGCTGCCGCGCCCGCCGCAGGAGCCGCCGTCTGGGAGGGTGCATCGGGTTTTGCCGCCGGTGCCGGCGCGGTCTGGTAGGAACGGCCAAAACTCTTGCCACCGCCAAATTTCTTGGCCTGCGCTTCAGTGGCCGTGAATGCAAACACCAACATCATGGCGACAATCGCCCAGAGGTTCTTCATGGAAATTCCCTTTGTAACGGACTGATAAATGAAAACAACCGGCAGACAGGTTAGGGAGACTCCCCGCGCATTGCAACGGACAATTCGTGGGGATTTAGGCAGGCGTTGAATGGCTTAACCGAACACCACCATGCTCTGGCGGCTGAGGGCGATGGCCTGGCCGGCGGGACTGAACAGCACAGCCGACTGGCTGGTGTAACCGGCGTCGGCGGCCACCATTTTGGCGTCCACCCGCCAGCCCTGCATGGGCAATCCATCGAGCTGGTCGGTCAGGAACTCCAGCATCCAGGTGAGGGAGCTGCCGGGCGTCAGTTTCGTCATGCAGGACAGCGCCAGCGGCGGAATGAAGTCTGCCAAGGCCACCACATGGGCCTCGCTGGAAGCGGCTTCGCCAGGCATGCCGATCTCGATGACCGCCTCATTCTGCGCGGCACCGCTGTACGGCAAGCCACCGCGCAGCCAGGTGGCGGAAAAATGCTGGGTGAAAGTGGGGGAAAAGCCGGGCATGTAGTGCTGCACGATGGGTTGCTCCGCCGTCACCGGCTGCAGGCGCGGCTGCTGACTCACGATGGACGGGCGCGCCGCACCAAACACGCCCAGCACCACCGCCAAAACCGACTCACCTTCCAGCAGATGGGCTTCCACATGGGTGGCGCTCTTGCCCTGCCGCAATACCCGCGCCACCGCCCGCACCCGGTCACTGGCGGGCGGCGCGACAAAGGTGGTCTGCAGGGTACGCAGGGCGATGTCCGGCACCAGCGTTCGCATGGCCTGCAGACACAGCACGGTCTGCAGACCGCCAAAGATCGCCCGCCCCTGCCGCCAGTCTTCCGGCGCCACCAGCTCCACTTCACCCGTCTGGCGACGGATCTGCTGCATCAAGCCGGAAAACGGCGTGGCCATGGGTCAGGCCAGACCGACGTAGACGTTCTGCACGTCGTCATCGGCGTCGATGGCTTCCAGAAAGGCTTCCACTTCGGCGCGAGCCTCGTCGCTGTCCAGGGTCACCGGGTTCTTCGGGCGGTAGCCCAGCTGAGCGGAAATCACGGTGAAGCCCTGGGCCGGCAGGGCGCGGCTCACAGCGTCGAGGTCGGTGGGATCGGTCATGAACAGGGTGGCACCGTTTTCAGCCGGCTCCAGATCCTGCGCGCCCGCTTCGATGGCGGCCATTTCCGGGTCGGCATCCGCGGAATCCGGGGTGGCTTCGATCAGACCCAGGTATTTGAAATCCCAGGACACTGAACCGGATGTGCCCAGATGGCCCTTGCGGAACAGCACGCGGATGCTCTGGGCGGTGCGGTTATTGTTGTCGGTGAGGCATTCGACGATGACCGGCACACGGTGCGGCGCAAAACCTTCGTAGGTAACGTGTTCGTAATGAACCACTTCATCCAGCAGACCGGCGCCCTTCTTGATGGCGCGCTCCAGCGTATCCTTGGGCATGGAAGCCTTTTTGGCCTGTTCGATCGCCATGCGCAGACGGGAATTCATGTCGGGATCAGCGCCGTTGCGGGCTGCCACCATGATTTCGCGGGTGAGTTTGGTGAAGATGCGGCCTTTCGCGGCGGCGGATTCGGCTTTGCCTTTGGCTTTCCACTGTGCGCCCATGGGGGATTTCTCTCATTGCTGGTGTTGGTATGCGAATGGTGGGCAGTATAAAGGGCCGGCCGGATTCTATGAATACTGCGCCGGTAATACTGCGCAGATGGAGGCGGACTGCGGCAATTACTGCGCCGCAGTCAGATCCAGGATGGCAACGGGGGCTGGTGCAGGCGCCGGCGTGTTGGCTTCCACCGGCTCCTCATAACCGTCGTGCCAGTCTTCCGGCTCGGACTGGGCCGGTGTTTCAGACTGCTGCAGGAAGGGTTCCAGAATCGGCCCCATGCCCTTGAGAACCTGCGCCGGCAATGCGGAAGTGAAGCGGAAATTGCTGGCCGACGAACCGGAAACGAAGGCGGTCAGCGTGCCAAAGTGGTTGTCGCCCAGATAGAACACCAGGGTGGCGGTGCGGCTGAGGGCGCGCCCCTTGGTGCGCTGGCCGCCAGTCATGCTGACCAGGCGGTTGTCGCCAGTGCCGGTCTTGCCGCCCATGTTGAGCGGGCTGCCATCGGTCCGTTTGAAGGCGCCCTGCAGACGGCGGGCGGTACCCTTGTTCACCACTTCCGCCAGCGCCCCCTTCAGGGCATCGGCCACATCCGGATTCATCACGGCAACCGGCGCCATGGGCTGCTGGATCAGCCGCGTTTCATACGGTGTATTGGCCGCGAAGGTCAGCCGGTCCAGACGATACACCGGCATGCGCTCACCGCCATTCAGGATGATGCCCATCAGTTCCGCCAGTGCCGCCGGGCGGTCGCCGGAGCTGCCCAATGCTGACGCCAGCGACGGCACCAGATGGTCGAACGGATAGCCCAGCGCCTTCCAGCGCCGGTGCAGGTCGGAGAAAGCTTCCACTTCCACCATGGTGCGGATGCGGCTGTCGCGGGCGTTCTTGGCCTTGGTGCGCAGCAGCCAGCCGTAGACGGCCTGCCGCTCCGCGCGACTGGCATCCATGGCGTCGCTGAAACTGGGCTTGGCGGTGTTCTGCAGGTAACCCAGCAGCCAGAGCTCCAGCGGGTGCACCCGCGCCAGATAGCCCTGGTCCTGCAGGTTGAAGGCGCCGGGCTGGTAACGGGTGTACAGGCCGCTCAGGGTTTTGGCGGACAGCGCCGCGCCGGTCTGCCGCTCATTGATAAAGGCCGAGAACGAAGCCAGATCCGCATCCGGGAACAGGTAGCGGTACACCACCGCCAGTCGCACCGGGGTGGGTTTGAGTCCCTGCAGGAAGGCATCCATCCGCTCCTGCTGGTTCATGCCCTGGTATTTCACCCAGAAGCGCGACAGGAACACGGTGCTTTCGCGATCAATGAACTTGGCCAGCACTTCCTTGCGACGCGGATCGGCGTCGTTCAGGTTGGCCAGGTTGGTGCCGCTCCACTTCTGGTAGCTGGTGTAATTCACCAGTTCCCGCAGCATGCGCACGAACGGCAGGTTGATGGATTCCTGCAGCGATTCGCGCACGGTGGGTACGCGGCCGTTGTCTTCCTTCTTGAAGTTATTGAAGGTGTGGATGCCGCCGCCGGTGAAGAAACGCTCGGCAGGATTGGCGGAATAGGTGCGGTCCAGCGACGCCTGCAGCAGCGCTGGCAGCGTCATGCCGGGATTGGCAATCAGCTGGTCGAGCACCCAGCCGCTCAGCGTTTCATGCATGTCGGCACGCAGTTTCTGCAGCGCTTCCACCGGCTGGCTGCTGTAGCGCGCATGGATTTCCGCCATCACTTCCAGATAGGTCGACAGCACGCGCAGCTTGGCGGTGGAGCCCAGCTCCAGCTTGCTGCCTTCGTTGATGTCGAACGGATTGTCGGTGTTGTCGGTCTGCACGCGCACCTGGTTGCCGTAGGGCGTGCGCTCGAACAGCGTGAAGCTGTAGTTGATGTTGCCGGCCTGACCAGGCTTGAGCAGGTATTCCCCGACAATGCCCTGCTGCTGGGCAAAACTGTCGTCGTGCAGCTTGCGCAGGTGTGCAGTGACCTGATCCTGCAGATCGCCCTGCAGCGTTGTCACAGCGGTCATGTCCATGCGGTCCAGATCGTACAGCGACACATCCAGCGACGACACCAGCCGGTTGCGCGCCACGTTCACACCCTTGTTGGCTTCCTGCGGCACTACCGCCGGCGCCTTGCGGAAATCGCGGAATACGGTTTTCTGTGCCAGCGCCGTCTGCATCAGTTGCTGACTGATGGCGCCCTTGCGACCCAGCAGGCGCAGATAGCTGTCGGTAAGCTGGTCCAGATCACTGCGGCTCTGCGACAGATAATAGGAAGGACGCCGGTGCGCGATCATCAGCGCGATGATCTGGCGCATGGCCACACCCTGCCGGACCAGCCCCTCACCCTGCAGATCCGGCCCGCTCAGCAAGGCATTGATACTGTCGAAATCAGCGCCGAACCAGACGTACAGACCATCGCCAATGCCATTCACTTCGCCAAAGCCCGGCGCCGCCGACAGCGGCACGGTGTTGAGATAGTCCAGTACCAGCTTGCGCCGCGCCGGCAGGGTTTCCGCGCCCTGCTGGTAGACCCGCACCGTGGCCGACGCCATCTGCATCAGCTTGTCCTCGATGGAGGACGTAATGCCATCGTCGGAATGCCGGTATTTCTCGATCTGGGTGGCCAGGGTACTGCCACCCATGGACGGCGTTTTGATATTGATGGCATCGCCGGCCTTGAACACCGCCGCCTTGATGAAGCGGCCCCAGTCCACCGCCGGGTTCACCTGGGGATATTTGGGGTCCAGCAGACGGCGGTTTTCGATGAACAGCAGGGCGCTGACCATGCGGGAGGGAATCGCCTCAAAGTTGTCGTAACCGCGTTTCGGGTACTGGAAGTGGTACATGGTTTCCATGCGCCGATCGAAAATTTCCAGCCCGGCCCGGGTTTTTTCGTTGTACGGCAGGAACAGGCCGGCGTCGAGATAACGCATCAGATCCGGAGAGAAGCGGACCTGCTGTTCGATCTGCATGCCGCTGTTCTGCAGTTTTTCCAGCATGTGGGGCAGGCGCACATACCCCAGACGCTCGTCAAACGGACCCTTGTTGGGAAAACGGATGGAATCGCTGGGTCCGCTCTGCAGCTCCCAGGTAAGCCGGCTGGCATATTCCGGCAGATAGCGGGCCTGCAAGGTGGAGGTGCGCGCTTCGTAATAAGCCGCGCCGGCCGCTGCCAGCAGCAGAATCAGTAACAGCAGATAGAAAAACCGCCGGAACCGGAAACCGCGCGGCTTGCCGGCAGGAGGCAAATAGCCAATGCGATCAGCCGTTTCGGCAGTCAGGGTGTTGGCGCGCGGCCTGCTGCCGGCACCGGAAGAATCGACTCGATCAGTCAGTATCGGGACGCTGGTTTCCAAATCAAAGTACGGCTGCGAGCCCATGGAAGGTATTGCTTCTCCCGAAGCGAGAACAATTCGGATCTGTGGGGGATTTTGTATTGACCGAACGGGGTGCATGGCACCTTTCGGATGACTGCCCGGATACGTTCAGTCCGAAACAGCGGCGCCCTGAAAATTCTACATGAACAAAATTTGACGCGCACTGTAACTAATGCAAAATCATACTAAAATATCTCCTATAAAAGTAGCTATGCTTGAGCTATCCATCAACGTGAATCAGAGAAATTTTCAGTGAAGCTGCAATCTTTTGTATTGGTTTTTTGCTGGCTGCTGTCGCTGGCGGTGCAGGCGCAAAACGTGGGTGCCGGCGCAAGTGCGAATGGCCGTGATCCTTCCCGGCTGGCACTGGCTTCGGTCAACGCTCTGGTCATGGACACCGAGCACAAGCAGATTCTGTTCGCGAAAAATCCGGATGCAGTGGTGCCGATTGCGTCGGTGAGCAAGCTGATGACGGTGATGGTGGCCCTGGATGCCAAGCAGCCGCTGGATGAAGTGCTGCCCATCAAGATCGACCAGACCCGCGAACTGAAAGGCGTATTTTCCCGCGTGCGCGTGGGCAGCCAGCTGACCCGCAAGGAAATCATCCTGCTGACCCTGATGTCCTCCGAGAATCGCGCCGCCGCCACGCTGGCCCATCATTACAAGGGCGGTTATGCCAAGTTCATCCAGGCCATGAACCAGAAGGCGAAGGACCTGGGCCTCACCGGCACCCGCTTCGTCGAACCCACCGGCCTGTCCTATTCCAATGTCTCCACTGCCCGCGATCTGGTGAAGATGGTGCAGGCAGCGGCCACCTATCCGCTGATCCGCCAGTCCAGCACCACACCGAAGAAGGACACGCGCTTCAGCAAGCCCAACTACTCGCTGGCGTTCTACAACACCAATCCGCTGGTGCGGAACAACAAGTGGGACATCAAGCTGAGCAAGACCGGATTCAACAACAAGGCAGGTCACTGTCTGGTGATGCTGACCGACATCGGTGAGCGTCAGGTGGCGGTGGTACTGCTGGATTCCTACGGCAAGCGTTCCCATGTGGGTGATGCCGCCCGCATCAAGCAGTGGCTGGAAACCGGCCGCGGCGGCACGGTGCCGGCGGAAGCGAAAGCCTACGAGAAACGCAAGAACCGGTTGTCAGCCACCTGATAGCGGCTCAACTGAAAACCAGCGCGGCGGCGTGACGGGTCAGGTGCCTATCACGCCGCCGTCGTTTTTGGTGATCACCACAGTGGTGGAACGGGGGCGGGTTTTGCCGTCGCGGGCGGGAAAATGCAGCCCCGGATGCTGCACGTTGAGCAACAGGGTGCGGTAATCCGGCGTCCAGGCGATGCCGGTGATTTCACAGCCGCGCGGCCCTGCCAGAAACCGTCGCACGTCCTTCGTAACCGGGTCGGCGCACAGCAGCTGGTTGCTCCCCAGTGCACGGGTGTGGGGCGCCGCGTCATCAAAGTCGGTGGCAATCCAGAGCCGGCCACTGCCATCAAATGCCAGTCCATCCGGCGCGGAAAACAGTTCGCCAGCCTTGCCCGCCTCGCCTGCCAGCAGAAAAATTTCCCACTGGAACGACGTGGCCGCCGGATCACTGCCCGCTTCATTCCAGCGCAGGATATGGCCGTGCAGGTTGCGCGCGCGGGGATTGGCCGCATCCACCGGATCGGCGCTGCCCCGCGCATCGTTGTTGGTGCAGGAGACGTAGACTTCCCGCGTGCGCGGATGCACCGCCACCCACTCCGGCCGGTCCATCGGCGTTGCCTGTACGTGGTCGGCGGCGGCGCGGGTGTTGAGCAGCACATCCGCCTGACTGGCAAAACCGTTGCTGGCGGTGAGCCCGTTCGCGCCGTGCTCCAGTGCGATCCACTCGCCCTTGCCGTCCGCCAGAAAGCGCGCGACGTACAGCGTGCCACTGTCGAGCAGCGTGCGATTGTGCTGCGGTTGGGCCGGATCGAAACGGCCAGCCGGTACAAACTTGTAGAGATATTCACCCTTGGCGTCGTCGCCGGAATAGACCGCCAGGCGGCCGGCGGCGTCCACCACCACCGTGGCACCTTCGCGAAAGAAACGGCCCAGCGCCGTGCGCTTCACCGGTGTGCTGCGCGGATCGAACGGATCGATTTCCACCACCCAGCCAAAGCGGTGCGATTCGTTCACATGACCGCCATGGGGCTGGTCCGGATGGAAGGTGGCATCGAAACGCGGATCGACGGTTTCCCACTGATAGGTGCTACCGCCGGCGCCGGCAGGAATGCCGTAACGGCGCTGCGACAGACGCGATTGCTGATCGGCGGCGTCGCGATTGTGGAAGTAGATGTTCCAGTTTTCCTCGCAGGCCAGATAGGTGCCCCAGGGCGTGAAGCCCATGGCGCAGTTGGCGAGGGTGCCCAGCACCGTGCGACCATCCGGATCACTGGCGGTCTGCAGCAGCGGATGTCCGGCCAGCGGCCCGCTGATCTGCATGGGTGTGAGTGCGCTGATGCGGCGGTTGAAGGTTGAATCGCTCACCTGCTGCCAGTGGCCGCGATTGTCCCGGCGCACTTCGATCACGCTGACACCGTGGGCGGCCTGCTCCTTTCGCACTTCCGCCAGTGGCCGCTGGCCGTTCGGCGCGGTGCGCCCATTCCGGTGCAGGGTGGCATTCACATATTCATGATTGATCACCAGCAGGCCGTGGCCGTTGGGATCGTCAGGGAAGGGGAAAAAATGCTGGCCATCGTGATTGTCGCCGGCCTGCTGCAGCTGGACCTGCCAGTCGTCGCTGGCGTCGGGCTGCCAGGGCGGCGCACCGGGCAACACCGGGTCGCCCCAGGAGAAAAAGGGTTCGGCGCGATAGCCGGGCGCAATGGCGATGCTGTCGAAGTGCGGGTCCAGCTGCGGCGGAATGGCGCTGAAGCCAGGGCGCGATGATGGCAACGCGCCAGCTTCCGGCAGGGCGGCCAGTGCCCGCGTCACAGCAGCCGTGGCAAAAAAACCCAGCAGACCAACACTGCTTTGGAGAAAGCCGCGCCGGTTCTGCCACGGCATTGCCGCTTCCGGTTCGCGCCAGTGCGGATTGCAGGAGGGCGCCTGCTCATCGGTAAATTTGCTGGACGATGTCATCGGGTGCTCCTGCCTATATCGCGGACATTAATCTGCCGGCTGCTGAACGTGACTGCCACCACGGCTGTGGCCAGTATAGTGCGGCGACTGTTTTGCATGCACAGAAATGTGACAAACCGATGGCAGTCGCGCGCGTTTCACGCCTTTTTTCAAGGCATTTGCGCACAATTCCGTACCTGCATCAACATCCGCTCAGCTTATTTGTGACTGGCGCCGGAACAGCCTTGACGGCCCAACAGGCGGTGGACACAATGCCGGCTGGTTGTACACAGAACAGCCCTCCTGACGGACTCTGCCATGAACTGGAATGAGCGCAATTTTTTCAGCAGCGACTATTTCGACGACATCATCCAGGCCCTGCAGCAGCATTCCTTTCTGCAGCGCGATCATGCACTGACGCCGGTCGAACAGATTGCCAGCTGGATCGTTGATCGCGTGGATCATGTGCTGGCACCCCGTCCGGTCGCGGCCGCAACTCCGGCCCTGATCGACAAGGCCATTGCCGCCTTCGAACTCTGTTCCGAATTCTTCCCCGATGAAATCACCACCCACTTCCGCGAGCAGGCCGGCATCCGTTCGTTTGAAGGGCTGTTTCACACCGCCAATCTCGAGCTGTATGCCATGTGGTGCCGCATTGCCCAGCGCACCCACAGCCACTGGCACACCCAGGACAGCTGGCTGCACAAGCTGGCCTGTGCGCTGATTCGCGACACGGACCTGGGCGGCAAGATGACCGAGGCGGCGGAATGCTGCCGGCTGGGAATGAGCCGCCGGGCAACCCTGGAGCAGATCGAGTCCCGCCACCGCCAGCAGGGCTCCTACAACCCCAGCGCCAAATCGTTGCTGCTGCTGGAACTGCTGTAGAAGTCAGTCGCAACAGGAATTGAAGGTGCCGGCGCTGGCAGTAGCCGTTACAGGAACAGCAGCGCGCCGGCCACCAGCACCACGGCAAATCCCACAATGGCAGCAATCAGGCCGGCCTTGCTGCCGCTCTGCTTGCTGGCGCCGGGTGGCGCTACCGGTTCCGGAATGGCGGATTTGATGATGGCGCCACCGGGCAGCTGGAACAGCAGCGCCACCTGACCGAAACGCAGTTCATCGCCGCTATTGAGATAGGCCGTCTGGATGCGCTCGCCGTTGACGAAGGTGCCGTTGGACGACAGCAGGTTCACCAGTTTCCAGGTGCCGCCTTCGTGGATCAGCTGGGCGTGCTTGACGGAAATGCCGTCGTTGTCGAGACGGATGTCGCAGCCGGCTTCGCGCCCGATCACGAACTTGCCCTCCCCCAGATCGAAGCACTTGCCGGCATGCTCGCCCGCCATGCCCACCAGCCGCGGTTTCTGTGCCGGCGCCAGGTTGAAGAGGCGCGTCATTTCCGCTTCCAGATCCGCTTCGCCAACCTTGAGCAGACGGGTGCCCTCCACGCCTTCGCCGGAGGTTTCCCACCAGGCACGCTCGGCCTTGCCAGAGTCCGGTTTCGGTTCGTCGGTCTTTGGTGCGGGCGTTTTTTCTGCCACGGGTTTGTCTGCCACCGGTTTCTCCGCTGCCGGTTTGTCGGCCGCTGGTTTTTCTGCCGCTGGGTTGGCGGGTGTTTCCGGCAGATGCAGGCGGGTGGCGTCGGGGTCGAATGCGGGCGCTGATTTTGCCTGGATGCGCACGCTGAATTTGTGCACGTAGAAGTTGATGGTGTCGCCGTCGCGGGCGATGAATTTCGGCAGGCGCTGGCCGTTCAGGAAAGTGCCGTTGGAGGAGCCGAGATCTTCCACTTCCAGTCCATCCGCCAGCGGCTTGAGTTGCGCGTGCCGGCGCGAGATCTGGTCATCGTCGATGGTCAGGCCGGCATCCTTGCTGCGGCCGACGGTCATGGGTTCGCTGATCCGGGTTTCCTGGCCGTTTTCGGCAACGAGGGTGACGCCCGTGGGTTCAATGTGCAGGCGTGTGGCGTTGTCATCGGTCATTGCAGGCTTCCTGTATTTTCAAATGCGGTCATTGCTGAATTCGTGGATGGCAGTGCGGAATAAAGCCGGCGTCATCCGGGCCGCAACAGCTTGATCGCCACCAGCACCGCCAGCGCCAGTACCGATCCGATCACGCCCCACACCGCCGGATGCAGCGGCTTCTTTTGCCGCGCCCCCCTCTTCGCCGAACCCGGCGCCTCGATCAGGGCCACGCTGACATTGTCGCGACCGCCGGAATCGAGCGCGGCCTGCAACAGTTCCTGGCTGGCGGCATCGGGATCGCGGTGTTTCTGCAAAATGGCGGCGATGGCGGCATCGTCCAGTTCGTCGGTAAGTCCGTCACTGCACAGCAGCAGCCAGTCGCCCTTTTCCCAGCGCTCAACCAAATGGCCGATTTCCAGACCGTCGCTGGAGGTGGTGCCGAGGCAGGAACTGATGACGTGCTGGTGCGGATGGGTGCGCGCCTGCTCGTCGGAAATCAGGCCGGACTTGAGCATGCGGGCGACGATGGAGTGGTCTTCGCTGAGCTGGGTGAGAATGCCCTTGCGCCAGCGGTAAATGCGGCTGTCGCCACTCCAGGCCAGTTCGCATTGCTGGCCCTGCTGCCGCACCATCACCACCGTGGTGCCCAGTCCGCGCAGTTCCGGCTGCTGTTCACCGCGCGCCAGGATTTTCAGGTGGGCGGCGCGCAACGCGTCGTGCACCGACTGGCCGCTGGCAATGGCGGCGGGAATTTCCTCACAGGCGATGGCGCTGGCAATCTCGCCGCCCTGATGCCCGCCCATGCCGTCGGCGACGATCCACAGGCCACGCCCATCATCCATGTGGATGCTGTCCTGGTTCTGCTGTCGCTTGCGGCCGGGGTGGGACTGGGCCGCCGAGCGGGCGCGGTCTGCCGCCGCTGTTGCCGGTTCACTCATCTGTCTGCTCACTCACAAGTGGCGTTCCACGTCAGCCAGTGCCTTGCCTGCGGCGGTGCGCAGACGTTCCGGCTGAAAGCGGTGTTCGTCATCCAGTACCTGGTACAGGTTGTCCAGGGTGGTGCGTAAAGTGTTGTCCAGATTCAGGCTGCTGAAAAGGACGCTGCAGCCCATGACCACCTGCTCGGCGCTGGTGTAGTCGCGGAAGGCGCCTCTGGATGCGTCGGTGAGGAGGCGGCGCAACAGGGCTTTCTGCTCCGCCACGCTTTGCGGTTTGCGGAACCGTTCCAGTGCTGCGGGGATCTGTTGCTGCAATGCCTGCGCCTGGGTTTTCACTGCGTCCGGACCCTGCTGGCCAGCCTGCTGCAATGCCTTCACACCGTCACGCCATTTTTGCGCCTGTGCCGGCAGCAGTTCTGCCAGCAGTAGCGCGCTGATCTGCAGGTGCGCGTCGTTGAGGCGCAGTGCGCCGGGTTTCAGCCCTTCACCGCCCTGCCAGCGGATGTCGTTCATCGGATGGTGACAGGAATGGCAATCATAAAAGCTGATTTCCGGGAACATGCCACCGCC
Source organism: uncultured Moraxellaceae bacterium (assembly GCA_964491665.1). Lineage (GTDB taxonomy): Bacteria > Pseudomonadota > Gammaproteobacteria > Pseudomonadales > Ketobacteraceae > Ch67. The sequence continues at coordinate 5,111 of CAZBII010000068.1, read as the reverse complement.
GTGAAAACGTTTGGACGCGAGCAGTTCCAGCGTGCGTTCCGCGCCACTGATCTGCCCGGTGGCCCACACCTGCGGACTGGAAATATCCGGCTTGCGCTGCCGGTAGTCGTCGTCCTTCACGTAATGTTCCGGCTGCAGCACGGTGAACGTATCCAGTTCGAACGACAGACGCGGATGACCGGCGCCCATGATGTCGTGGCTGGCGAGTTTGTCCTGCGTGCCCTGATGGCAGGACAGACACAGCTGCGCCCGCGCGTGCGGATCTTCGGTGGGATACATGCCCATTTTCAGATTGTCGGCATGGGTGACACCCGGTTCGGTGTGCGACTTGATCCACTGTTCCGCGCCGCCGTGACAGGCTTCGCAGCCGACACCATCGCTGAGCTGAAAGCGGCGGCCGCGTTTGCCGTCGGCAACGTTGTCGGCATGGCAGTCGAGACAGATTTTCGCTTCGTGCGCGTTGGGCAGGCCCAGCTTCTGCGCGATGCGTTTCGAATCATCGTTGAGCAGGATCTTGTAGGCGCGGGCGTGCATGTCGTGCTGGGTCCAGGTGCGGTATTCGTTCAGCAGCACGTTGCTTTCCGGCTTGGGCGCGATCGCGCCGTGACACACGCTGGAGGCGCAGCTGGCCACCCCCAGATGCGTGTCGGCGGAATTCTGCGGCAGGGGTGCGGCGAGAGCAATTGCGGTTGCGCCCGACCATGCCGCCAGCAACACACCGCACACCCGCAACATTCGCCATGATTGGCGCAGCACGCGCGCACCCGCCGCCGCTACAACCACCACCGGCATCAATCCTTCACAGTCCAAAGCTTGCCCTCCCGGTTCAGGTACAGTTTTTTCTGTTCCTGCTCGTTGAACGGACGCGAGCCACGGCGACCGAACACCGCCACCTGGCCACCGGTTTCATCCACTGCGCGATCCCGCTCCAGCGGCTGCGACAGACTCAGCGCCGGCGCGTCAGTGCGATAACGTGCAATCAGTTGCGGCTTGGGTTCCGGACTGAAACCATAGAAGTTCGGCTGCGTGTCCGGCGCGGTGAGTTGCAGCACTTTCAGGCCGGCCTTGCCATCGGCCACGTAGCCGAACAGCGTGGCGTTGGTGGTGGCGACAATCACATCGCGCGCGTCTTCAATGCCCTGCTCCGCCGTCAGCTGCTGGTACAGTTTCATCTGCTCCGGCTTTTCGATATCCACGATCAGCAGACCGTTATTCGCAGCGGCGACATAGGCGTAAGTGCGGGCGACATAAACCTTCTGCGCGTTGCCGATGTTGACCTGATTGCCGGTGAGTTTCGCAGCTTCCGGATGCGTGACATCAATCACCTTCAGGCCGTCGGCATCGGTGACAAACAGGTAGCGGAACTGCAGGTCGGCGCCACGCGGATCGTTCAGTGCGACGGTGCTCACCACCCGCGGCTTGAGCGGATCATTCAGGTTCAGCACCACCAGTCCGGCGTCGGTGAGCACGTAGGCGTAGTAGCCGCCCAGCACCATGTAACGCGCGCCGTTGAGCACCCCGTTTTCGTTCCAGGTGAGCGCGCGTTCCATCTTGTTGTTGCGCGGCTCGCCGTCCATCAGCGTGTCGATGTTCACCAGAATCAGACCTTCCTGGCGGTCGGTGATGAAGGCGTATTCGTAGACGCTGTGGAAAGGCTGCTCCATGTTGTCCTTGCGCATCAGATCGCCCTGGTTGCGCGACGGCTGCACCGGCTGCGTGGTGGCGAGCACGACACAGGTGGCGTCCTGCGTTTCGATATGGGCATCGTGGCCGAGCCCACTGAATGGCGCCGTGATGATGCGCTGCGACACGCCCTTGTTGGCAATGCTGGCGACATCGTAAATGCGGAAACCTTGCTTGCCTTCCGCCGCATACAGATACTCGCCGCGCAGCTGCACGCAACTGGCAACACCGCTGCTGTGGCCGTGCGCTTCCGGCAGCACTTTATTGCGATCCTGATGCTGCTGGTAGAAATCCGGATACGCATAACGATGCAGATAACTGCCGATCACCGCCTGCGGTTCTTCCCACTCGGTGACCTGCACGGCAGTGACACTGTTTTCCGTGCCAACCCAGGCGTTGTAACCCACCAGATTGATGAACTGCGTACCGTGACCCAGGGTCTGCGCCATGATCGCGTTGTTGTCGTTGCTTTCCGCCGCGTGGCAGTCGGAACAGGTCTTGGTTTCCGTCTTGCGTTCGGTGTGCGGGTAATGCGGATTCATCGCCTGCGAGCTGTAACCGCTGGCGGCAATCGGCGGCTGCTGGATGTAGATCTTCTCGCGGTTGGCGTTGGTGGACGACAGCACCAGCGCGGAAGTGGAACGCACCGGCGCCACCCGGCCACCACTGGACGGCTCGCGCAGGCCGAGAATGAAAATCTCGTCGCGGGCCACCTGCGGATTGTAGGTGGCGTAGTTGCGCGTCTCGCCGCCCTCGTAATGATGCCGCTCGGTTTTGGCATTGGCCTCGATCGGTAAATGACAGCCGCCGCACGACGTGGTCCACGAGGTATGACAGGCGTAACACTCCAGCTTGTCGTTGCTGTGAGCCAGATCGTTCGGCGCGGTCTTGCCGTTCCAGGTTTGCTGCGCGGTGTCGTTGCTCATCAGTTTGGCGCGCGCGGCTTTCGCGTTGTAATGCGCGTTGCCGGGCGTGACGCTGTCTTTCACCAGCGACATTTCCCACTCCAGACCCGGCGTCACCACCGAGCGCTGGATGAGTTTGCCGTTCACCCACTCAAAACGTTTCTTGCCGTCGGGATTGCGGATCAGCGACAGATCCTGGCCACCGTCCAGCGCCGCCGGGCCGGACGTAATCAGCGCCGGATACGCCTGCGCGGTGCCGTGACAGTCGACGCAATCCACTTCCACCGCCGCCGCGACTTCACCGTAAATGTGACCGTTGCCATGCGCATCCTGGCCAAAGTGACAGTCGACACAATGCATGCCCTTGTCCACATGCACCGACGACATGTGCACCGCCTTCTTGAATTTCTGCGGATCATCGTTGCTGACGATGTTGCCCTTCTCGTCCAGCAGATGACCTTTCCGGTCACGCTTGAAGATGGCGCGGAAATTCCAGCCGTGACCGTGGTAGTCGGCAAACTGTGTGTCCTTCAATTGCGGATTCAGACTGGACACGTTTTTCAGGAATTCCAGATCACCCCATTTGCCGCGCACCGCAGCGCCTTCCGGATTGCGGTCGAGAATCTTGCGCTGTTCTTCATCGCTCGGATATTTCTGTTTCTCCGGCCACATGAAGGGCGCATCCGATTCGTAATCCCACATGGTGTAGCCGAGGAAAGTGTTCATGAACATGTTGGGCTGGTGCATGTGACAGATCATGCACTGGCTGCTGGGAATGCTGCGGGTGAAGCTGTGCTGCAGCGGATGACCCGTCTGGTCTTTCGCGATGGTGGGATCGACGGTTTGCGTCAAACCACCGTGACCGAATTTCGCATACGGACCGGAGTGGCGCGGATCGCGATCGTTGGCGTAAATCACGTGACAGCCGGCGCAACCGGAATGGCGATAATCACCGGGCTGGTCGTTGGTGCCCATGAACCACATGAAGGGATCGTTGAGGCGCGTCTTGTGAATGTTGATCAGCGGCACGGAAATGCGCTGGCCAGTGCCGGGGCCGCGATTGGACTGCTTGATGTCGGGACGGCCCGGTTCCTCCAGCCGCTGGATGTTGCCGGCGATATTTGGCAGCGCTGTTTCCGGAAACAGCGACTGGATGTTGCGGCCGCCGCGCTCGAACACACGGAACACGTCGCCCGGTTTCACCGTTTCCCACGCCGGCAGCGGCGCCAGTGACGGCAGCACGCCCATCTCTTTCATTTCCGGCGTCGGCTCAACCGGATTGGTGATCAGCGCCGGCTCGCCTTCGCGCGTATAGGATTCGCCGACGATGTAATTCTTGAACGGCAGGATGCCGTTGTTGTATGCCGCGCCACCCCACAGCATCGCGCCGGTGGACATCAGGCTGCGCCGCGTCGCTTCGATCACCAGCATGTGGCAGGCGCCGCAGGCTTCCTCCACCACGCGGTAATCGGACGGGTTGATGAAGCGGATGAATTCGGGACTTTCGTGATTGAGCAGTGTGTAGGTACGCTCGGGGTTGGCGCTGCGGGGATAATGCCAGGCATCCGGATACAGCGGCTGCACGTGGGCATCATCCAGCGCTTTTTTGTAGCCGGCGCTGCCGGGCTGATCGCTGCTGGCGCGATTAACGGCCGCGTTGCCGCCGTGACAGTCCACGCAACCGAGTTTCACGCCTTCGCTGGCGTGCATGCTGGGCTGGTCGGTGCTGGTGTGACACGACAGACAGCCGGCACTTTTCGCATCCATTTCCGCGCTGCTCTGTTTCGCGGGCGACGGTGCATACACCGGGTAGTGAATCTCGCGCGGATGGCCGAGGGTGGAGCTGGCGTGGGCGCTGGCCATCGTGAACACAGAGCACAGCAAAACCAACAGCGGTATCAATCGCTGCTGCAACGGATTGCGTTTTCTGCCGGTGACGGGAAATTCAGTCTGGAAACGGTTCATTGAAATTTCCTCAGTACGTCAGAATCAGGTTGGCAAGCAGGGAATACGGCGCCTGGTCATCGAGGAACAGATCCTGATAACCCGCACCCGGCAGCAGCTGCGCGTACGACAGCCGGCACACCACGTTCTGGTGCATCCACGGCCGCCAGATCGCCGCCACCGACGCATCCACGCCGATGTCGCGCGCGATGCCACCCTGGTTGCGCGCCACTTCCAGCACGGCGGTGTCGGCAAACCAGAGCTGGTTCACGTTGAACGACAGCCGCAGTTCCGGCAGCACATCGAAATCCGCGCCCACGCCCAGCAATTGCGTGCCGGGATTGGTGAAGTTGGACTGGCCCTGCTCCTTGGAACTGCGCAGGCTGTTCAGCACGCCGTTGCGGCCGGACAATGCCACGCGACCACCACCCACCAGCGGCACGCTCTGGCGAATCCAGTAGCTGGTGTCGGCGCCGGCAAACAGCGGATTTTCAAAAATCGCGTCGAAGCCCTGCGACACATCGTCGTAGGGATCTTCATCGCCGCTGGCATGCAGTGCCGACACGCGCCAGCGCACCC
>CAZBII010000067.1:0-21425 GCA_964491665.1 uncultured Moraxellaceae bacterium | reverse complement strand
CAACGGACATCGCCGCAGCCGCCGAGACCCGGTGTTCACCGTCCACCCTCGCCGGCGGCGTCCTGGCGCGGGAGCTGGTAATGGCCTGGTTCCGCTGGCGCCGCTAGACCGGCAGCGCACTGTTACTGGTCGCGGATTTCCGGCTCCACCAGCAGCGCCAGCAATTGCAGCGACTCCTGCCAGCCCAGATAGCAGGCTTCCGGTGGAATCATCTCCGGAATGCCCTCCTGCACCACCTGCAATTCGGTTCCCACCGACACGGTGCGCAACGTAATCGTGGTCTGCATCACGCCCGGCAGATTGGGATCTTCAAACACGTCGGTGTAACGCAGGCGCTCATTGGCAATCACTTCCTGATATTCACCGCCAAACGAATGCGACTGCTGCGTGGTGAGATTGGTGAACGACATGCGGAAAGTGCCGCCTACCCGCGCATCCAGATGATCGACATGGCAGGTGAAGCCGTGCGGCGGCAACCACTTGGCCATGGCATCCGGCGTGGTGAAGGCGCGAAAAATGCGCTCGGCCGGCGCGCGCAGGACACGATGCAGACGGACAGTGCTGGTGGACATAGGCGTTTCTCTCTTTCAGTTGAAGCTGAACGTCATGCTTCTGGCCACAGGATTCAGTTTGGCCAGCTTGTCCCGGTTATACACCCAGAAGGAGCGGATCACGTTCTCCGCCATCAAACACTCGCTGGCGCCCATTTCCACCGGACAGCGGCTTTCCATGGTCGCCACGATGCCCTCGTCCGGAAAAAACATGGCCCGGTCGTGCAAGCTGTAACGCTGCCCCGATTCCCGGGTTTCACCTGTCAGGTCATGGGTGGCGCTGCCATCGACAAAAGACCGGATCGGCGACTGCGGGAACCGGTGCATGCGCTCGGTCATGGCGCTCTTGAAGCCGGTCAGAAACTCGGCCTCCCTGCCCCGGAAAGCGTGCAACCTGACAACGACGCGGGACAACCGGCTCCCGCTGACGATCTCCACACCGGCAATTCCCTGCCCCGTGGGCCGCGCGATCCAGTCGTACGGGTGTTTCACAAGAAACCCGGACGCTTTGTCGCTGTACACGCTGAGTTCGCTCACCGGATCGGACTGAACCGTCTCCTGACGGACTGCGACAGGGGCATCCGCAACTGCCGGTTCTGGTTTGGGAGCCGGTTTCGGCGCAGGTTGCGAAGTCCGCGCCGGGGCAGACTGGCTGACCAGCGGACCCGTGTTCAGCATGCGGCTGAATTCCCGGTAAATCTCCGACCAGAACAGCCCGACCAGAATCCCCATCAGCAAAAAAACGTATTTCATGTGCAATCCATTGTCGTTGTCAGATGTGTGCCCTGCGGTGCAAACCGCCCTCAGTATTTCTGGGAATTGACGCCCAGCTCATCCTGAATGGTGCGCCCCAGCTTGACCACCCAGTTGTTGTAATTGCGATGGATGCTGCCGTCGTCGTAATTCAGATTCTGGCTGTCCTTGTAGTGGATGCTGTATTGAGTACTGCTGTAGGGAATTTCGATAGTGGCACGATGGGAACGCACCGAGATGCTGGCTTCGATCAGGCCGGGTTTGATGATGCGGGGGCTCCAGCCGCGCTTGCGGGTGGCAGACACAATGGCGGCCTCCACCTGCTGAACCGTGTACTGGCCACCGCGCACGTCGGTCGGCACATTTTCATTTTCGATGGTCAGAACAGGTTTGCTGGTGCAGCCCGCCAGCAGGATAGCGGCAACCAGCAGCAGAACGATCTTCTTCATGATGAATCCCCAGGGTAAAGGCGCGGCCAGAACGCGCGAAGAAAGTGGCCGGAGTATGTTACTGAAACGGCCCGGCGTGTGGCAGCCGCCCGGCAACACAGCGGTAATTTTCACACTTTGGTTTTAGTACTCAGCCTTTCAGACCCATCAGGACGCCGGAACCGTCACCGTCGGACTGGCACACAGATCCTGCGACCGGATCAGGCTCTGCACCTCGTCCCGGCTTCGGGGAATGATGCGGGTGGAACCCTGAAACAGCGCCGCTGCGGTGGGCTTGTACTCGAAGAAGGCGACTTCACCGGCGCGGGCGTCGAACTCCAGTTCATCCTCGTGTCCGAACAGGTCGGGATGACTGGCTTCCAGATGATAACGGCCGGGTGGCAGCTCGATGCGGACAAAACAGGCGGGTTGGGTGGTAACGTCCTGCCCGCCAATACCGATGTCGATGGCAAACAGGCCGTAATGGGACATGCGATCGCGGTACAGGTACAGCACACCCTTGTCGGCGGCCGGCGCCAGCGAGCGGATGGCCCGGCCCTGATCGGTATCGGGCGGCGTGTCCTGAATGGTGGCGCAACCGGCCACGGCTAAAACGGCAATCAATAATCCAAGCGGCTTTTTCATTATTGTTCTCCCTCGCGTTGGCCTGGGTTCCGGCCTGCGCTCAATAGTGCCAATGGGTGAGGGATAGAGGCAAGGGGCTCTGGCGGTCGCGGCGTTCGCACCAGTTCCCGCATTCCTTCTGGCCCACAAAGTTCACATCAAGGCTCTCCCCTTCTGTGTCAGGCGGTATTGCTGCAAACGGCTGTTGGGCTTGTCGGGAATGGTTCGTTCGAGCAGACCCTCCCCCAGCAAGCGATCAAGATAATTGCGCTGAAAGGTTTCGCGATGCCGGATGCCAGTAATGGCCTGTAATTCACGCGCCGGCTTTGGGCCGGCCTTGCAGGCAGCCAGCACTTTCATAATCCAGGGCTCGACTTGTCCGGTGACTTGCCCGTCGACTTGTCCGGTCACCTGGGGCGCAACGCTGGCGACCACCGCATCCCTGATCCGCTCCAGCATGAAAACCACAAAAGGAGCGGTATCCGTCTCGGCCGTGCTCTCCTGCAAGGCTCGGTAATAACCCGCTTGATGATCATGCACCAGACTCTCCACCGGCAGATAAGCCAACAACGGATTCCAGCGGGACAGGATCAGCGTCTGCCACAAGCGCCCCATACGCCCGTTACCATCCGCAAATGGATGAATGAACTCAAACTCGTAGTGGAAAATGCTCCCTGCCAACAATGGATGAAGATCCGTTTTCCCCACCCATCCCAGCAACTGCTGCATCAACGCCCCCACGCGACTGGCCGGTGGAGCCATGTGAATTACCTGCGTCCCCGCCATCACGCCCACACCACCACGACGATATTGCCCAGCTTCTTCCAGCAAACCCTTCATGAGTGTGGCATGCGCCTCCAGTAGCGCAGATTCATCATGGGGCTGCCAACCCGGAAGGGCCTCATAGGCGGCATGTGCATTGAAGACTTCCTGAATCTCCCGTGGTGGCGCCAGAACACGCTTGCCATCCAGAATGGCGGTGATCTGCTCCTCACTCAGCGTATTGCCTTCAATCGCCAGAGATCCATGAATAGTGCGAATGCGATTTATACGCCGCAACTTTAGCGCCTGCTCAGACTCCCACTGCATGGAAAAACGTCCAATGGCTTCGGCGGTCTCGGCCAGCAGGTTGGCAACTGCGGGTGTGAGTGTGAAGGGAGGTTCGTAATGTTTCATGCAAGCAGATCCGCAGAGAACAGGCGCAAGCCCAGGAAATAGCGATCACCCAGATTATCAGCCAACGGGTGAATGCCCCAAGCTGGGGTTTGGCGAATATTCTGGACTACGGCACTCACAACAAGGCTCCCCTTAAAATCAATTGCGGCATTCCTTAAACCAGCGGCCCCTGATCCAACCCATCCTTCGGCACAAAGATCCAGCCTTCAGACAATGGCGCTTCCGCATCCGGTGGTTGCAGCTTTTCTGGCTCGTTGGCAAACAGCCACGCCAGCAGGGCGCAGATCATGGCATCGCGCTTGTCGTCGTGGTCGATGCCTTCAATAAAGGTAGCACCCTGCCAGATGGACGCGGCCGGCAACACATCAATCTGCTGCTCGATGATGAACGGGGCCAGTAACGCCGCCATGGTGGGGGAGTTTTTGCAGGCCGCAGGATAGGCTTCGACGGCCTGCAACTGTTCGCCGGCCCAGACGCCGACGGAGGGTTGTTGCGGCGCGAACCTGGCGAGAGCATGCATGCCCTTGGTGGCCTGACTGCCGATCATGTCCTTGATGGCGGACAGCGGCGACAAGCCATGCTGAAACAGAAAACGCTCGGTGTGGCGGAACAGATAGGGATTGGTGGCAGAGTCGTCGATGGTGCCCGCCCCACCCTGGCCCGTAATCAGTTGCTGGAAGGCCAGGGAGAAACCCAGCGGAGTGTCGATGGCCAGCACAACGTTGGGCAGTGCACTGCCTTGCCAATCCACCTGACAGCACTGCAACAGGGATTGAATCCATTCGGCGGTGGTACCGGCCTGATTGATGGCACTGCGCAGATTGCCGCGCCAGGGTTTGCCCAGCAGATTGCGCCGTGCATCCAGCACCACCAGTGCGTCGCGGCTGTTGGCGTTGCGCTCGCAGTTCCAGCCGCCGACATCCCAGCCGATATAGAGGCTGTGCACAGGAACAAACTGTGTCATCGATCAAAACCCCAAACAATTCAAACTGAATTCTTATCTCATACAGGCGGGCGGAAAACGGAGTCAGCTCAATAGATGCCGTGCTCTGAACATACGCGGCAGACGACACCACATAAAACTAAGCTTTCAGGAACCTACTTTCTTTCCCAAATGATGAGATAAAAAGGTAGCGCACGGCCCTGGTTGCTGCCACATGGAACAGCGCACGCTCATTTAAATCACGTAAACGTTGCTCGACAGGGTCATCTGTAGCCATGATGACCTTGTCCAAAGGGACCACGCCATCATTTACACCAGCCATGAAAACCGCCTTGAACTCAAGCCCTTTAACCCGATGCATAGTAGCTAGGCGTATGCCAGGCTTCCTGCGATCATCTGCTTGATCGCGAGACAGCCTACAGATATCAAGCCCAGACCTACGCAGAAATTTCTCATAATCATCAAGCTGGAATTGAACCCGAGCAACGATACATATATCAGCCTGCGCCAGACCTTGCTGCTCGAGTGGCTTGATTTGATTCACAATCCATGCTCCCTCATCCTCAAGACTCTTGGCCTGATGCAAAACTGGAAGCTCACCATGAATTAGAGATCGATAGTCTTGCGATCCATCCTTACCATCATCAAGATCATCCACTTCAATATCTTCGAGCACCGCAGTCGCAAATCGACGGATCTGTTCTGTTGTGCGGTAATTGATTCTAAGCTTCCTACCTCGACCTCGAATATTGATGCCACAATTCCCCAACGATGTTTTTCGCTGATATATACGCTGATGCCCATCACCGACAATAAAAATGTCATTGGGCTGCTGTGGAGACAGCCGGCGAACAAGGCACATTGCCTCCGGCCCAAGATCCTGCGCTTCATCTACTACTACAGAACGGTATTGCCGGCTATCTTCCCCCCGCGCCAGAACATCGTTCGCATGATGCATAGCGTCTTCCGCAGTAACTGCCTTACGCTGGCTCAATTGGGCTCGCATCTCCTCAAACACCGGCCAAATATCGCTTCGCTGTTTACGATTAAGCGCCACACCGCGCCCTGCTCTGCTTGCCTTTAGATAACTCATTCGCTCGGTTATGCGCTGCGGCAAAATAATACGTTCCCACTCTTCACGGTAAAAACTCACAGGAAAATCCAAATCAGCTGGCTTAAGTTGTAATGCCGCCTGCCAGCAACCTTCGTAAGTACCATCCGCACCGCCGGGAAAGACAATTTTAGAAGCATAACCCTGCTGACGCACAAATTGACTAACCCACTCATTCAAGGGACGAACTTCAATCTTGGCTAGCACATCAGGGCTACATATCTTGCGAAGATTACTCGCGATATCAGTAGCCAAATTATGAGTAAAAGTTGTGAACAACAGCCTTTCGCCAACTTGTAAAACATTATTAGCGAGCCATCGCGCACGATGCATTGCCACTACCGTCTTTCCGGTTCCTGCACCACCCAAAACACGAACCGGTCCATTCCAATTGCGTTCAACCAATTGCCGCTGCGAAGGATGCAGGAAAACGCGCCAACGCTCCAACGGCGCCTCCAGCATCTGGATCAGTTCCATCTCGTCTTCCACGACGTGGAAGCGACGCTGCGAGCCAGGATGCAGCAGGGCAGCAACAATGTCCTGCGTATCAACAGAGCTATCGGGCTTATGCGCGTAATCTGCAAGAATATCGTCCAGCGATGTTCCCGCAGCCAACAGATACAGAGCTTCGAAGGCTTCGACAGGCAACCGCTTATCAAGAGCCTCAAGTTCTTCCACTGTTTGCAGGGAACGCACCAACGGCAAACTCGATTCCGGCACTCCAAGAAGAAGATAGATTTCGTCGTCAAGATTCAGCAGCGGACGTCTGGATTCACGCGCTGACTGCTTCGCAAATCCCGTTGGTGGCGCCGCAACATCGGGGGACGGAAGATGAGCGTCCTCCCCCACTTCAAACAATTGCAGAACGCCGGTGGTTGGATTAACCCTGCAGCGATTGCGACGAGCCCAGATATAGGCATCATCGTGCTTATCCACCCACAACAAGACATAGACGTTACCAGCATCTGGTTTTAGAACGATTCCGCGATAATCCTGATCGATGCGTACCGACCGGAATGCTGGATCACTTGCATCATTGATCTTTTCGTAGTTGATGCCAGACGCCTCAGGGTTTCGCCGGAACTTGCTGACGAATTCCATAACCTTCTTTTGCTTGCTTCTAGGAATTTCTGCAAAAGCGCCTAGAAAGCTGTCACCTAACGCAATTTTTGGTTGCATCATTTCTTATCTCCGCAGAACTGCCTGACAACATCCAGCAGCCAATCATCCTGTGCAATGTGAATACAAATCCAGCCTGACGGCATATCGACTCCAACAACAGGCTCGCTGAACACCGCAACCCGCTGCTGAGACCAACACAATTCAGCCGTTACCACAGTGGCATCACCGTTTTTCAGGTCGACCCCGATATCTGGCAGAGGAACACTGGCAGCGCGCAACTTACGCAGACTGTCTGGATCAATAAAGCTATTCTCGAAGACAAAACCCCAGCCATCGTTCTCAATTTTTTCTGGACTATCGGTCTGCCCGCGAACCGGCCAGCTAGCCAGAACTGGATCGTAGCGATGTTGCGCCACTCCTGTCCGCGCTGAAACAGTAAAACGGGGAGCAAACTGGAGCAGATTGAAAACATGCCAGAAAGCACGCCACTGAACATTGAATGCCTTTGTCTGCACGGCACCAGCATCGTCTATAAAAAGATGCAACTCCGCTTCCTTCTGAAGGCGCGATAAAGAACTCATGGCAGCCTGTGGCACTCCGCAGAAGCTGTTGACCGGCCCCCAACCACGCCCCAGCGCTCCCAACAGGCCACCCACGGCCCCAGGACGATCAGGCAACTGTGAAGAAAGGGTTCCAGGCATCAGATACTGTAATTCATTTCGAATTCTGCTCCACAATTCGGGCTGACCCGCCTGGGGATCAAGCCAGCTCAGCAACGTCATCAGGGCAGACTGACGGAGTATTTCATTAATACTATCCGGATCGTGCAGCCACTTCTCCAACCAGGCAAACACACCTTGCGTAAGAAACTGACTCAGCATGGCACTGGATTGCATTCCGCCTGCCTTTGCCAGCTGATCATACATTTTCAGCATGGCCTGCTGACGCCCGGCGACTGCAACATCCGATGAAGCTACCGGCGGGCTCTTTCCTGCTTCAGGCAGATCTTCCCAAGTCACCACCAGCACCTGCCGACCCGACATCAACAACGCCATTCGCTTGAGCGTATCGTCCACCAGATTGGCATGATGAGGGCCGAATCCATCGGCAAAAATCACCCATTCCCGGTCTGGCCGACGCAGGCTTTCCCGCGTTGGACGTATAACAAAATCTGCTCTGGACGCAACATCAACACCCTGCGCCGGACCAAAATCCACCTGCAATTCCAGTTCCCAGTGCATTTGGCCTGCGGTGAACCAGTAACCCGCCTTGCCATTCACCGTCCGTTTTTCCAGTTGGAAGCGCTTGTGCAACGCGTCAATAAAACGCTTTTCCAGCGGGCTTTCCACAAGTGAATTAGCGGGATTCAGACCAGCCAACCCCTCAACTTTTTTCAGGCCAGTAGATTGCTCAAGGATTTGGCCAAACAGTCCCATCGCTTGCCGCCGGGAAATCTTAGGCATGTATCGGGCATCACGATAAGCCAGCAAACAGCGATAGCAACCATCACGATGTTCATCACCGGCACAGCTACACTGGCTCATTCGCTGATGGGCTTCGCGCAGCATGGCCAGCAGGTTCTCGGGCTGACGCATCAGCTCCTTGAGATAACCGCTACCACCAGGAATGCTGTCATACAACACCAGATACTGGCGAGAAGAGCCCGATTGGCCGGCAGGTTCCAGCATCTCGGTCACTCGCAGATGATTCACGTCACCTTTGAAATAGGTTTTCAGGCCCATGTTCAAACCAGCGATAAAGGAGTGCCGCGCCACATCGGAGTAGGCAACATCCGCCAGGGGCAGCAGAATCCGGATAGCCTCGGAATTCAATTCGCGATACAAGTAAAGACTATCGAGCCATTGCACCTCTTTTTCATTCGCGTCCATTCTGGCATATGGACAATCCAGTGCGTGCACAAACTGTCCCGGCCTGAGGCGATCGCGCTTAACCATGCCGCACTTGCTACAAATTCGGAAGCCTTTGCGGGACTCGATCTGTCCGGCAACCGAAAAGCCATCCGCCTCACTCCCACGCTGCCCAAAATTGATTTCGCGAAATACAGCACGGCTCACAAACTCAAAGCCAAAGGGCAGGGATTCACTGTCCAATTTGTAGGCCGCAGTAACAGCAGACTTTGGAATATCGACCAATAGCTGGCGTTGATAGAAAACTGGTTCGCGCTGATCCGAATCGTCCCCAATCCGGTCAAAGCGCGAATCGGCTCGGGCATAGACCTGCCGCAATTTAAGCAACGTGCGCTGTTGGCCGATGTCGGCCCACTGCGGACTTCCACACTGGGGGCAAACACTGTGGTTGCTCTGGGTTTCGGTAACATTTTCACAATGATGACACTGGGCACACAAACGCCAGGTTTCGGGCCGAGACAGGTTTAGGTCTACCTGCTCAATGTTCAGCTGATGTGCCGCCGCATAAAAGTGATTTTCAGGTGCCAGCTCACTCAACGCAGCTTCAGCTGAACGCTGAAAATCCAGATTTTCAACCGAGTAGCGCCCCCGACTCTCCTCACCATCCTTCTGCTCCCGCACTTCACGTTTGCGCAGAATCACCGACTTGAGCGTGACGCCTTCCTCGGGAAACGCATAATTTGGCAACAGCCCCTCGTCAGTAAAGAAATTCAGGGTAAGCCGCTTATTGATGCGCGTAATCAGCACGAGCAGTCCTGCCCGCTCATCCTTGCAGGCATTCAACCGCAAATCACGTTCTTCATCGGCTGGTTGCGCTTCCAGCTGATCAATCTGCTTTTTCAGCGCGTCAATGCGCTTGCGCAGGCTGGCACGCTCATCCTTGAGCTGATTCAGGCGATTCAGAATCCGCCAACCCAACGAACCCTCATCGCCCTGATTACCCAACAGGAAATCATGCAGGTGCTGGCGCTCTGGTGCATCCAGTGCCGGGAACATCGCCAGGAATCCGTCCAGAAGCGAAACAGAATGCTGATCAACAAACGCCAGTAGATTAAATGGAAAGCCCTTTTTGCTTTCCGACTGCACAGCATCGAGCACAGCCTGCATCATGCCGGGAATGGCGGATTCATCTATACCGGTGTCCACCCAGCGGTCAAAGCACCAGGCAATCAACTGTCTCTCCAGCACGGCCATTGCCCGCAGAAATACGCCGGGCGTTGCCACCGCTCCCGCCAACATCTCCAGCGGCTGTTCATAAAAATAGTTATCGTGGTTATGGCCGTTGGCGATAGCCAGCGCCAGAGCATTGCCATCCGTGCGACCCGCTCGCCCGATGCGCTGCAAGTAGTTGGCCTGTGCCGGGGGAATTGAACACAGCAACACCGTCGACAGATCACCGATATTGATGCCCATCTCCAAGGTAGGTGTTGCCGACAACAGATTGACATCCCAGGGCCGACGATCCGCACCACGCATGAAGGACTGCTCAATCTCAAAGCGCCGTTTGCCGTCAATCAAGCCCGTATGCTCGCTTGGCACCAGACGTCGTGGCCAGGAACGATAACTCTGATCGCCAGCAGGTAAGTTGCGCGACACATAATGACCAAAACAACCGTGCCGCAAACACGGCGCCTTTAAAGTGGTCTGAAATTCTTCGGCCGGCACCATCTGCCGATGGCCGCACTCACTGCACGTCATCTCAGCCAGACGGGTAGTCAGGCTCCAGCGGGACGGCTGCAACAGCCAAGCCGTATCCTGCCCCGATTCAAGGCTGCACAGCCAGCCATCCTGCTCCAGCCGCTGCAAGGCGAAGCGGTAAACCTGCTCATACTCCGCTGTTGCCAAGGGCTGATTCACCGCCAGACATTTATTGAACCAACCCAAATACCATCCGGACTGCTTGCTGAATATCGTCTCAAAAAAACGGCTTACAAAATCAAGCGTGAGTGCTGCGGGCGGTGGGCTGGAAGGCCCATAACCGGGAAAGTACTTTTCGCGCCCACCACGCTGGCCAAGCACAAAGGTCTTGCCGCGTTCGCGCACATAACTTTCGATGGCTTCATCATAAAAGGCACCCGCCTGGCGCAAACGTCGCAACACACCCAGCAGGAACGTCAGCACCTGAGCGTCGCTGATTTCCCGCAGGGTGCCTAATTCCTCGCGCAACTGCGATGCAAGACGCAAAGCCGTGCTCCGCAACGCGTCCAGATCCACCTGCACGGTTGCCACTGCTGCACGCTCCAGCGTGCGGCCGATGCGTGATCGCAGTCCAAACTCCACCAACGTGTCCCAGCGCAACCGTCTGGCGACCCAATGGGGTAAATCGCTGCCTTTAGGCAGACTTCCATCTGATACAAGCGTCTGATAGTCACCCAGCCATTCCATATTGGGCGCAATGAAAGTACCCACGAAATCCTCAGGACCGGACAAAGTGCGCTGCCAGTAGGCAGGCACCTCATCAATGAGACGCGAAAGCGCCATACCTTCGCCCTGCTCACGCACCACCCGTGCAATGGCTTGCCGCACCACCTGGCTGTAAGTGCGGGCACCAAAAAAACCTGCCCGGTGTGCCGCGTCCTGAACCGAATCAGAAAATGCAATCAGGCGATAGTCATCATTGTAATCCGAACCATACAGTTCGCTGATTGCCACGCTGGCCATACTCGCTGCGCGCGAACCCAAAATCGCCAGAGCCGACTTTCCATGGCAACAAGGACAATCATTCGAAACTTCCACTCTGGCTTCGCCATTCACAGTTCGTTGCTTGAGCAGATTCGGTGTCCACACCCGCAACATCGGGCGCTGACAATCGGGGCAATGTGTTTTGCGTGGATGAAAAGCAAGGCAACTGGCACACAAAAACCGCTCACCCTCTTGGGGCGTTGGATCGCCATCTTCCAGGGGATAAATCAGACAGGCATCCGGCTTGCGGCCGAACCAGGAATTGTAAAACTGCTGAAGATCCGGCCTTAACATCGGCTCGCCTTCAGGCTTTACGGCGCCCCAGGCAGTGGCGTGGCACTCCCGGCAGTGCATCACAGGCAAATGCAGGGGTGAGTGAGGATTCTGCAAGTCATCGTAATGGCGCAACACTGGCTTGGGCGCAACCGACGCCACCATCCTTCGCAACTCGCGCAACCACAACTGCACACGCACCTGCAGGAATGGAGCTACGCCCTTGCTGGGATCTGCCGGATCACGCCAAACGCGCGCAGCCGAAATCAGTGCACACAGGCTGTCAATCAACAACAGCACCTGATCCTGATCCAGTGTGAGGTTGAAGCGCTGCCGCCAGTCCTCGGCCAACTGGCGCATATCACACACCTTATGCGCCGCATTCAACAACGCCTCAAACGCCGTGTGCCACACCAGCTGCTTGCCCAACTCCACACAAGCTGCCTGTTTTACAGCAGTATCGCGATCGTCGAGCGCCAAATCCTGGCCCAACCAGAGTTTTGCCAGCTGCCGAAGATACACACCCTGGTCACGTCGGCCTGGGCGCAGCTCACGCACACTATCGCGGGGCCACTGGCTGATCACCTCATGCTTGCCATTGGCAGCCGTCTGCGCCGCCAGGTACTCCATAACACTCAGACGATCTTCCAGAATGATCGACTCACGATCAAACGGTGTGGCAAACACATCCGACGCGTATCGACACAGCGCATCCACACCACTGTCATCCCCAATCGTTGCGGACGTACCCACGCAGGCCAGCTCATCACCAATCTGCAACTTGGCACGCAAGCGACGCACCAGACACGCCAGATCCGTGCCCTGGGCGCCATCGAACGTATGCAGCTCATCCACCACCAGATAGCGCAGAAGCCCCGGTTCATTGTGTTTCCACAGGCGCTGATCCTTGGGGCGGATCAGCAGAAAATCGAGCATCTTGTAGTTGGTGAGCAGAATATCCGGGGGATTACTGCGCAACGTATCCCGATGGGTAATCACCTGCTCCGCTGACATTGAACGGTTTTGCGAACCGTCATCACCGGTAAACAGACCCACACTCAATTTGGTATCAAGTTTGCTGACTTCTTTGGCGAAGCGACGGGCCTGGTCAGTTGCCAGGGCATTCATGGGATAGATGATGATGGCTTTGATACCGGGCTTGCGCTCACGCAGGCAGTAATCCAGCAGTGGATACATGAAACACTCGGTTTTACCGGAGCCAGTGCCCGTTGCCACGATGGTCGAAGCCGGCTTTTCACGACACAGGCGATCGAAAGCGACACTCTGGTGCAGATAAGGTTGATAGCCGAGCTTCACATGCTGCAGTGGCAATTCAATGCCGGCCGGCGCCTGGCGAAAGGGTAGTTTCACCTCCAGCCACGGCCCCTTGCACAGCGCGTTTTCCTGCTCCAGAAACACATCCATCATGCTCTGATCAGGGCCATGCATAAAACCCGACGTTGTCATCGGGAAGGTGGTACGCAGAAAGTGCTTTAGCCCTGCCTGAATCTCGCGGGCCACTACGGAAGGCAGCATGACAATCCTTTAGTGAAATTCAAGATAGTTACGAATCAATTGATGACATGACAGCGACATTTAACCCAAGCCGACACATATTTTCCCAAACTGGTGATTCTTCCAGGCGGGGTTTGGATCTCAGCACTATTTATCAATATAATTTTCACCATACTTATTGACTGGAGCATATTGAGGCAGCGGCTCAACATCATAAACAATCTTCCCAACGTCAACCTTGCTTAACCCATAGGCAACAGACAACCTGTCGACATCAATACGATCCAGATTTTTCGCGACCAGATCCCGGGGTTTTATCATGTCGAACCGACTGACACCGAACCAACGACAACCCGGCGAACTGGCCATGTGTGTTTTGAGTTGTTGGTACAACGGCATTCGGCTACCACCGCCACACAACAGCATTGGCATGCCTTTTATCTGGCTAACCGGCAGAATATGGTTTCTATGCAATTTGGCATATGCTTCACTACCAATTTGATTACGTACATTGCGATATAACTCCTGATCGATGGAGCTTTCCACTTCGTGATCCAGAAATTTAACGCCAGAGAAGTACATCCCCAAACTATCTGGTATCGCCGCTTCGGCATCCGTCATCCAGGCTATTTTATCAATTCCGTCAAGTAACTCTGTTTGATTCGGACATTTTTCTCCGAAAAGGTCCCGACAAAAACTCATACGCTTTCGGTGTAGATTCATAACACCAAACGGCTCTACGAAAGAATTGAAAATAACAAAGTTATCCTTTCGCCGACCTTTTGGTCGCTCAACCCTAAAAACAGAGGCGTCCACGGTGCCCGCACCAACATCTACCATTAAAAATATGTTTGAAGCATTTGGGTCGTATGCGTGAGAACTCACAAAGCCGTATATCTGGGCCGCAATTTCCGGCACAAGTTTAATCTCTACATCTTCGACGAGATTCGATGACGCAACCCCCGATAGTATCTCAGTAGCCCGATTCAAGGCGTCTTCAACGATCTCGCAAGTGATCTGATCAGAACTATCACACGATGCCAGCCATGCCGCCATCACCAGGCGGTGATAACTGTCCGAAACAATCTGATCATTCATCCTTGCAACTGGAAGCCCAGCAGTCATCCCCCAAACGATCCCGCCCGGATACTGGGCTGAATACTCCGAAAACAGCCAACTTCTAATTCGCCGGATAGCCAGTGCCAAAAAAGCTACGCACTTTTGCTGGCAGTCATTGGACTGAGGCGATTCCAGAAGGGACAGCTTGAGATCGTGAAATACCTTTCTACCACCTTCCAAGCTATAAAAATTTCCCTTTTTATAAAGACGGCATGGCAACAAATACGCATCAACGCCAGGCATATCTCTAAATTGAACGGCATAGGATCGCCTTATGGCTTTATCATTAACGGCTGCCTTGAGCGTGGACGTACCAAAATCGAGACCAATACAGAGCTCGGCATCGTTCCCCTTACCAAGCTGGGTCAATCGCCCGTCACCAGCAAGTCGTAAAAGCAATTTTTCACTCTTCAATAACGCACTTGGACGCCACACAACCTTCGCAGTTTCTGCCACTGACAATCGAACATGATCAAACTTATCTGGTTTCCTAGTTGCGTCACCGCCTGCCTCTGATCGAGATTCTCGCGGGTTGACAATGTCATTTTTCTGCGCATCATTCACACTTCCATCTTTGCGTTGGCGTCGAATGCGTATTTTTTTTGATGGCAGCTCCACACCAGCCTCCTCATAAGCTGCCTTCAACAGTTTTTCAAAGCTCATAGCGCCCCCAATTTTTCTAAAAAATACGAACAACACCACCTGTCACGAACTTTTCTTCTGCTTTTAATCTTTCCTTCAATGACAGATCGGCCAGGCGCTCATCGAGCCGCTTCTTAGCCTTATTCTTCTTGCCCATCTCGGGCACCACCATTCGTTCCTTACCCGAACTTTTGAGATACTCAATTCTCGCATCAATTCGTTCAAATTCAGACCTGCAACGATCCTCCAACAGCCGCCGGCTCAAATTAATGGTGTCTTTGTTTTCGTCTTCAATAGCTTTCCTATTCTTGTCGAAAATGGAACTGAGGCTGCTTCTGCAATCGATAAAGGCATCCAAAACCACATTCGATTCAATCTCATTTGAAACCGAGAACCAGTCTTCCCCTTGCAAAGCCGCAACATTCACCAGCTTTTCCGATTCCTCATTGGACAAGAAATGCGATTCACCAAAAGGCTTTGCGCAATACTCAAGCCGCTCCTGAACCTTGGCACCACTAAAGCTCCACCTGTGAACAGCGAACACATAATCTCCAGGTGCAATGCCTTTAACCATATTGGAGCTTAGCCGAACGGCACTAACCGGGTATCGTGATTGATACTGTTCAAAATCTCCCAGTTTGTAGGTAACAAACCGGATCAGCGGATGATCCTGCGTTACCTTTTCACAGTGCACAGAAACGTGCCCGTGACAATTATCAAACAATAAAGGTTGCGGCTTCTGGGTCAGAATCTGCGTCGTACCACGCAAATCCCCTCTCGTCAAAAACTCTGAAAATTCACTTCTTAGTTGTATTGACGGAACGAATTCATACTGCAATTCATTCCGCTCAATCTGCTGAACAAATCGCGTACCTACATAACGCTCTACCAGAAAATCAGATGCGTATACATAAAGGTCCTCGCCACGAATAAACCGGCCAAGCTCCTTCGCGGCTCGCACCTTGTTAATGATAAAGTCACCGTGCGCCACCAGATTGGGTGCCTCTTCCTCCAGCATTTTTTGCCTTCGATTTTTCTCTTCTATTGCCAACTGGGTCTGATCGATTCGCCGTTCTTCTTCACGTTTGGTCAGCCGGTGCTTGAACAGATCCGACGTCATTCTGGATATTTCCTTACCGAGAACGCTTTCCATGCTGCCAAGGGACTGCCGAAAAACATCCAGCCGCTCAAGCAAGCGATCATAGATGCGTTCATCAATCGTATCTTGATACATGATATTCCATATCAAAATCCGCTCTGCTTTTTGCCCAATCCGGTCAATCCTTCCTATTCGCTGTTCGATGCGGGCAGGATTCCATGGCAGATCATAATTGATGAGCAACGATGAAAACTGAAGGTCAACGCCCTCCGACGCCACTTCCGAAGACAGCAGAATTTCAGGCCCATCTGCTTCTTTAAAGCGCTGAAGAATGGCCTGCTTGTCGAGGCCGCCCTTCAGTACCACACTAACAACACCATCCTCCGCAAGCCGCTCATGCAAGTAGTCAAGGGTTTGCCGAAAAAATGAAAACAACACTATTTTCTTGCCAGGATTTTCCTTTCGGTAACTTTTAATATTTGATATCAACAAGTTGTACTTGCCGTCATGCTTTTTCAAAAGCTCGTAATTTCCTATTTCCTTTGCGATGGAAACGAGCGCTTTAACGAGTTCACCCGGTTCATCTGCCTGGTCCGCGACACTCTCTTCATAACCTGACAGCTCATACAATGCCTCTTCGATGCCAGCGGTTTTCCCTGTCGACAACCGCTCCTGCCATGCCCGACAGGCAGCCGGCATGGAACTCGACATCTGTCGTTGTGGCACCGTTAACAAGAACCCAGTGAGCATCTCATTCTCATGACAATAATCACGAACCAATTCAGTCACACGGTTATAGAATTCATACTCGACTTCAGACAGCGGTGCTTTCAATGGAGAAGGTTTCCTGACTACCCTGTTCTCCTGAACTTCTCGCTTCAGGGTTCGCGTCACGATTTTACTCAGCGGGTGCACACGATCCAGACGGTCGGCAATCTCGGAGCGCATTCTGGCATCCTTCAAATCCGCTTCGGATGGTGGATGCTTCCGCAGCGCAGCTAGTTGCGTACTATCCGCCAGAAACTCACTCTGCATTGCTTTTTCCAGCTCACTGCAGAATGCCTTTTGCCGAATTTTTCCAGCCAACACCGCATCCCGTAGCTGAACAATGGGGCGCGTAACCTTCATACTTTTTTCAAACAGATGCTCATTTGGAAACGCCGACTCATCCAGTATCCTGAGCAGATTGAAAAGATCCTCACTGCCCAGCTGAATTGGGGTGGCAGACAGCATCACAATCTGATCAGCCAGCGGTCGCAACAGCCGACCCAGCTGATGGGTACTGGTCTCAGGATTACGTAGGTAGTGGGCCTCATCGAAGATCGTCAGGTGAAAAAGTGGATCAGCTCCCTGTTCAAAATCGGAAAGAAATCTGGCAAGCACTGCAGCAGACTGCTTATTTCCGATATCCTCATAATTCGCCGGTGGTCTAATCCCTTGCAAACTGGCAATAAGCGCAAATTCCTGTCGCGGCTTTTGCTGCACCGATTGCACACGCTTCAGCAGCTCATCGGCATCGACTATGTCAGCCTTCACGCCAAAGCGGTTCAGCAGTTCATCACGCCATTTCTCACGCAATACCGCAGGGCACACCACCAACAGGCGGCGCGCATCCATTCTCGCTCGCAACTCCGTCCAGATCAGGCCTGCCTCAATGGTTTTTCCCAGGCCTACTTCGTCAGCAATCAGAATGCCGTTGCTGGGTGAATCCAGAAACTGTAGTACTGGCTTGAACTGGTAGGCCAAAAACTCCGTGTTCGTGGTATTCAGGCTATAAATCAGGTTTGCCAGACGACCACTCAACCGATGATGGGTAATTGCCGTTCTCAGGTTTATGGCGCTAGCGTACCGATTGTCGCGAATGCAGGCCGTTGGAGTGTTGTTTTTTTGCTCTACCGGCTCTAGTTCAGTAAGCAATACTTCCTCTTCTTCCAGCGGCTCGACAAAGGTAACCACCACCCTCTGACGGCGGCCCTGCCCCGAGAATTCATTGCCAACCACACCTATCCGCGCCGGGTTCCGCTTAAGCCTGACTTTGCTTCCAGGTTTAATGGCTGACTGTAATGATTCGCTCGAATCGCTGGTATCCATGATGTCGACTCAACTATTAACCATTGAACTGATTTTTGATTGAAAATCATTGCCGCATTTTTTGGGATCTATCACCTGTGTCACTGGCAATATCCTTCAGCAAAAAAAGCCCACGCCCGCCTGTAGTCCTCTTCCCGGTCGGGTTTGAAGAAGGGGGCGTGGTATTCGATGGTTTTCTCTTTGGGACCGCCGGGCAGGGTGTCGTCCAGGAAGGTTTTGCGGACGCGGCTGTTGGCGGGCAGGTCTTTGATGTCGTCCCAGCCGAGGGCGATGGCGGATTGGGCGCTGATGCCGCTGTAGTCGGCGGGCAGCAGGTCGTAACGGATGCCGTCGCTGAGGTCGCTCTTGCGGGCTTTGCGCGGCAGGCCGACACCGACGAGCCCCTTGCTGGGGGTGAAGACGATGCGGCCGGTCTGGTCGTACCAGGTGTCGGCCTCGTATTGGCGCATGACGGGGAACTGCACGCGGTAGATGGTGAGCAGTTCGTCGAGGGTCATGCCGAGGGCCTGGGCGACGAGGACGTCGATTTCGAGCAGGGCCTGACGGCGGGCGTAGTCGCTGCGCAGGGCGTTGTTGCGTTGCCACTGCGGGGTGAGTTCAGCGAAGAATGCCTGCGGCAGGACGCGGGCGCCGGGGTTGTCGCTGTCGGGGGTGATGGACCATTGTTGTTGCTGGAAGGCGGGTTGCCAGCAGGATTGCCAGAGGTCGGCGTAGTGGGTGGTTAAACAGTTCAGTGCGAGCCCACGCACAACCAGCCCATCGTGTCCGATGGATTGAATCAGCGGCAGTAGACGCAAAACCGATTCGTACAGATCGCCTTTTCCGGTTGTTTTTAACCAAAAATCAAAAACAACGGAGTGTGTAGTTGCTGCGAAGCTGACAAGGGCATCGCGTGATTTGAAGGTCGTAGAAATGACTGGATGGATATGCGCTGATTCCGGTGGAGCAATCATGCTGGTAAGTGTTCTTTCGCCGGACTGACTAAGCTGTCTGCGGCAGAACAACCGATAATACTCCGTCACCCTCCTCCCCTCACTTTGCCCTTCCTCTACCCAGCTAACGCGCGGGGTGCGGGCGCGGTATTCGTCGGTGGTGCAGGCGGGGACGTAGTTGGTGCGAGGCAGATAGTCGTCGGGCAGGGTTTGCAGGTCTGGAGCTTCATAATCCAGGTGCGTTTTGCACACAGCTTTCGCTGTTTTGTAGAACGGATTGCCGACAAAAAAATGCGGGCCAGACAGCACCCACTGGTCCGGTGAGGCCGGAAAACAGGTTTCACGGCGGATGGTTCCGTCGTTTTGGGCGTTGGTCTCATGCCACATCTCCAGGGAAAAATATTCACCCTTGAGATCCCCCAAGCGCCGAGGCTGTGACGCAAACTTCTTTAGTACACTAATCAATTTCCTCGCATGAATTGCAGGTAGTCGCGCAGCCAATGGGTCTGCGCCAGCGTCATCATATAGCTGTGAAAATAGCGCCAACTCTTGTTCTGAAACGCCTATTATCCTTTCCTGATGTCCATTGACATTCCAAATAGCAGTTAGCTTTCCTTCACTATCAACTGACTCTTCTTTTATCCCGAGCACGACGCCTGTCCCATCATGCGTCAAGGAGGAATCGATGGTCGCTGGTATAAACAAGTTTGCCATTGTTAAAAACTTTGGCTGTTCCAATATCGGGCCGTAGATGTTTACCGAATAGGTAACCCAATGCAGTATTTCTGCAAAAAGGTGTTTCACATTTACAAACTGAAAATGCGCCCGCAGCCTCGGATACAACGCCTTCCTGAACTCCCCACCCTTGGGATCATCATAAACCCCTTCCGGATGCAAAAATCCGCTTACACCCTTCTCCGCGCTGCGACTCCACGCCTGCGGCAAAAAGCACTTGTACAAATTGGTCTGCACGCCGCGCAGCAACGGATAATTCCCCACAGCATTCAAAAAATTCTGCGTCCCTTCACTTTCCTCATATTCCGCCCGCCAGGTCGGTTCCAGATCGGCGATGCGTTCAAAGGTTTCCTCGCGCAATTTGTTCAACTGCGTGGCGCTGAAATTCCCCAGGACAAAACGCGGATCAAAATCACCCAGCACCGCGCCGCTGTTCCATTCCACCTTCAGCCATGGCGGATTCCCCAGGGTCAAATCGAAGCCGCCGCGATCGGCAAAAATATCGGCAAAGGCCAGATGCCAGTGGAAAAAGCGCCGCTGCAGCGCAATCCGGTCGGCCATTTTCAAACGCGGAAACGCGGCAAACAAACGCTTGAGGTTCACCACGCCGTACTGGTTGACAAAGCGTTTGCCTTCCTCGGGGTTCTGCGTAGCGGCAAACAGGTCGGGCGTCTGGTTGGCCGGGCCGGCCGACACGGTGTCGCCCAGCAACAGGTTTTCCAGATCAAACAGCCATTCCTGGCGGCTGGGCAGCATGTCGGCCTGGTCAATGGGCCAGAACCACAGCGCGCACCAGTAATCCATCACCAGTTTCAGACGGCGGTAGGCGCTGGTGTTGTCGAGGCCGCGCGCCAAAAGTTCCTGATCCAGTACCTGATCCTTCCACGCCAGCGGGGTGCTGCCGTTGTTGCCGCCCTGCAAGTGCAGGCCGTAGATATCGTAGGGATCAGTGGTTTTGCGGCGCATGCCGCGCAGGGTGCGGATATGTTCCTGCCAGAGGTCCTCGACGCGGGCGCTGAGTTGTTCGAGGGTGGCGCGCTCGTCCTTGTCGAAGGGTTTGGTGAAGCCCTTGCGCCAGTCATTTATGGCCTTGATCTGGTCGGGGTAACGGGCCTTGATTTCCTTGTCGGCGTAATGGGTCATGCCGCTGTCGGGCAGCAGAAAATGCCAGATCTGGCCGCTGTTGCGCGGTGCATTCATGGCTAACGCCTGGGGTGCGGTATTGAGCCAGCTGGTGGCGTCCTTGCCTTTGACGTTGAGCAGGCTATCGCTGTACACCTCGCGGCGGGCGCCGATCAGCGAGTTGCCGCAATGCAGTTGCAGGCCGAACCACGGCACAAAGCGGTCGGCAGAGAGGGCGTTGAGCCAGAGCGAGACTTCGGCGAGTTCAACGGCCACGGGGTTGAGGTCCACACCGAAGACGTTATTGTCGGCGAGGTACATTTTGACTTTCTGGCGTTCCTGCGGGTACTGGTGCTGGGGAATGCGCTGGCCACGGCCTTCGGCCACCATCACGTTCTGCATCAGTTCCAGGTATTTGTCGGCGATCTGGTTGATGGCCTCGTTCAGGAACGCCGCGCTGCCCATGGCGGGTTCGCAGATGCTGAGTTTGAGCAAGCGTTCGGCGCGGGCTCGGTCGTCGGGCAGCGGGTCGAGTTGTTCTTTCCAGACTTCTTTCAGCGCGTATTTCACCAGGCTGCG
>CAZBII010000066.1:0-21900 GCA_964491665.1 uncultured Moraxellaceae bacterium | reverse complement strand
GCCGAGAAGTCCAGCGCCTCGCCACCGAAGATCACATAACGCAGCTTCAGCTTGGCCGCCAGCGCCGGCTTTTCCGCCCGGCAGTATTCGTCCACGCGGATGAACTGGGTAAAGGCCGATGGCGTCTGGTTCAGCACGGTCACGCCTTCGTTGCACACCAGCTCGAAGAAATCCTCGGTGGACTTGGCGATGCGCGACGGCACCACGATGGCGCGGCCGCCGTAGAACAGCGCGCCCCACATTTCCCACACGGAGAAATCGAAGGCGAAGGAATGGAAAACGGTCCACACATCGTGCTCGTCGAAGCTGTACCACTGCTCGGTGGCGGTGAACAGACGGATCACGTTGGAGTGCGGGATCAGCACGCCTTTCGGCTTGCCGGTGGTGCCGGAGGTGTAGATCACGTAGGCACGGCTGTCGCCGTTCGCCAGCGGTTCCGGGTTGTGGCTCGGCTGCACCGCCAGTTCCGCCTGCATCTGATCCAGCAACAGCGCCTTGTAACGCCCGGTGGGAATCTGGCCCGCCACGCTGCTTTGGGTCAGCAACAGTGCCACGCCGGCATCATCCAGAATGAAGCGGATGCGTTCCTCGGGATTCGCAGGGTCCACCGGCACGTAAGCGCCGCCGGCTTTCAGCACCGCCAGAATCGCGATCACCATGTCCAGCGACCGCTCCAGACTGATGCCCACCAGCTGATCCGCCACCACGCCCTGCGCCCGCAGGTAATGGGCCAGATGGTTGGCGCGCTCGTTCAGATCGCGGTAGGTCAACGCCTCGGCGCCCATGGAAATCGCCACGCGGTACGGTGTGCGTTCCGCCTGCTTTTCCACGCGATGATGAATGGTGTCGTTATAGTCGTAGCTTTCGCCGCGATGGTTCCAGTCCTGCAGGATCAGGCGCTGTTCGCCTTCACTCAGCAGCGGCAGTTCGGAAATGCGCAGGTGCGGATGCTCCACCACGGTTTCCAGAATGCGCTCGAAATGGTTGACCATGCGGTGGATGGTATCGCGGTCGAACAGGTCGGTGTTGTACTCGAACATGCCCACCAGACCGTCGCTGCCCTCTTCCAGATTCAGCGTGATGTCGAACTTGGCAGTGCGCACCACCGACGGCAGCATTTCCACATCGACGCCAGGCATCGACATGTTCAGCGTGCTGGAGGCGTTCTGCAGCGTGAACATCACCTGGAACAGCGGTGTGTGGCTGCGGTCGCGGGCCACACCCAGCGCATCCACCAGACGCTCGAACGGCAGATCCTGATGCTCATAACCGGCCAGCGTCACGTCCTGCACCTGCGACAGCAGATCGACAAAACGCGGATCGCCATCCAGATTCGCCCGCAGCGCCAGACTGTTGACGAAGCAGCCGATCAGCTTTTCGAACTCCGGCCGCGCGCGGTTCGCCACCGGCGTGCCGATGCAGATGTCGGTCTGCCCGGTGTAGCGATACATCAGGCCGTACAGCGCCGACAGCAGCGTCATGAACAGTGTGGTGCCCTGACTGCGGCTCAGCGCATTCAGTTTCTGGGTGATGGTGTGATCCAGTTTCACCGGCTCGTAGTTGCCGTTGAACGTCATCATCGGCGGACGCGGACGATCAGTCGGCAGCTCCAGCACCGGCACACCGGCCAGCGCCTTGCGCCAGTAACCCAGCTGGTGCTCGAACACCGGGCCGTCCATCCAGTTGCGCTGCCAGCTGGCGTAATCCACGTAATGAATGTGGATCGGCTGCAGCTGCGGCGCCTCGCCTTTCACCAGCGAGCGATACAGTTCGCCCACTTCATCGATCAGAATGCCCAGGGACCAGCCGTCGGAAATAATGTGATGCATGGTCAGCAGCAGCACGTGTTCCTGTTCGCCGGTATGCAGCAGACGGGTACGCATCAGACGAATACGGCGCGCCTTTTCCAGCGGACCCAGCACCAGGTCGAACGACCGCGTCGCTTCGTCCTGAGCCAGACGGATCACTTCCGCTTCGCGCTCTTCCTGATCCAGATGCCGCAGATCGCGCACGTCCATGAACCAGTCGGTGGGTTCGCGGATCACCTGCGTGGCGCGGCCGTCGTCGATCAGGAACGACGTGCGCAGCGACTCGTGCCGCTCCACCAGCGCCTGGAACGCCTTGCGCAGCGCACTGACATTCAGTTCGCCCTTCAGACGGATGGCCGCCGGCATGTTGTACGACGTGGAAATGTTGTATTCGGACTTGCCGGTTTCCAGCTGGTTGAGGAACCACAGACGCATCTGCGCGAACGACAGCGGCATGTCGCCGTCGCGGGCAATACGCTGCACCGGCGGTGGCGTCAGCGGCGACAGTGCGCCGGCATTGCCCAGTTCGCCGCACAGATCCTCGATGGTCGGCAGGGTGAACAGCGCCTTCACCGGCAGATCCACCTTGAAGGCTTCGCGAATGCGCGAAACGCACTGGGTTGCAAGCAGCGAATGACCGCCCAGCTCGAAGAAATTGCTGGTCACGCCGACACGCTCCAGACCCAGCACTTCGCACCAGATCTGCGCCATCTTCGTTTCTGTTTCGTTGCGCGGCGCGACAAATTCCGCGCCCAGCAGATCGTCCAGTTTCGGCGCCGGCAGCGCGCTGCGATCAATCTTGCCGTTCGGCGTAAGCGGGAATTTTTCCAGCACCACAAACGCAGCCGGCATCATGTAATCCGGCAACGACTCGCGGATCACAGCACGCACCGACTGGATCACGTCCACGCTGTCGAGTTTGCTCACCAGATAGGTCACCAGCGACTTGGTGCCGGCGGCGTCCTCGCGCGTCACCACCAGCGATTCCTGCACACCGGGCGCGCGGTTGATCACGCTCTGGATTTCACCCAGTTCGATGCGGAAACCCCGCACCTTCACCTGATGATCGATACGGCCGAGATATTCCATGTTGCCGTCGGCGCGGTAGCGCACCAGGTCGCCGGTGCGGTACATGCGGGAATAGATGCCGCCCTCGAACGGGTTGGGCAGATATTTTTCCGCTGTCAGTTCTTCGCGATTGCGGTAACCGCGCGTCACACCAGTGCCGGCCAGATACAGTTCACCCGCCAGACCCGGCGGCACCAGCTGACCGTGCTGATTCAGAATATACGCGTGCGTGTTGCTGATCGGGCGACCGATGCTGGCCGGCTTGCCCTGCTCGCGCAGCGTGAAGGTGGAATAGGTAGTGTCTTCCGACGGACCGTACAGGTCGTACACGCGCTCGACTTTGGTATTTTCGTACAGCAGATCCACCAGACTGGCCGGCAACGCCTCGCCCGCCAGATTGATCACGCGCACGTTGTCGGGAATGCTTTTCGCCCGCTGCAGCGTGGCAATGGCCGACGGCACCGTGTTCACCAGCACCACTTCGCCGCGCGCCGGAATCGTCGGCAGCGCCAGCACGTTTTCCGCCACGATCACCTTGCCGCCCACTGCCAGCGTCACGAAAATCTCGAACACCGACAGGTCAAAACAGATGGAGGTAGCCGCCAGTGTCGCCGACAGATCCTGCTTGCTGAACACGGTCTGCGCCCAGTGGATCAGCGCCGCCGCGTTGGCGTGCGTGATCATGACGCCTTTCGGCAAACCGGTGGAGCCGGAGGTGTAAATCACATAACCCAGCTGCTGGTTATCGATCGGCAGATTCAGATTGCTGTCATCCAGCGCGTCCAGCTGCACCTGATCGATATTGACGACGTGCAGACCCGCGCCCGCCGCCGGCAGCATATGCCCCAGCGACGACTGCGAAATCACCACCGGTGCACTGGCGTCATTCAGCATGTACGCCACGCGGTCCGCCGGATAATTCGGATCAATCGGCACATAGGCACCGCCGGCTTTCAGGATCGCCATCAGCGCAATCACCAGATCGGTCTGCCGTTCCATGCAGACACCCACCAGCGTTTCATTTTTCACGCCGAGGGATTGCAGATGCCGCGCCAGACGGTTCACGCGGCGATTCATGTCGCGGTAAGTCAGGCGCTCATGTTCAAACACCAGCGCAATCGCATCCGGCGTGCGCTCCACCTGCGCCTCGAACAGGCCATGCATGGTGTCCGACGTCGGGAAATCGCGATCGGTGGCGTTAAAGGTTTGCAGCAGTGTGGAGCGCTCATCCGTGCTCAGCAGATTGAGCTGGCCCACCGGGGTCTGCGGCGCCGCCAGCAGGCTGTCGATCAGCTGGCGATAGTGTTCAACAAATTTTTCAATGGTGGAAAGCTCGAACAGATCGGTCGAGAATTCCAGATCGCCGTGCAGAACGCCCGACTCTTCACTGAACTCCAGCGTCATGTCGAATTTGGAGGTGCCCGGCGCAGTATGCAGGCTTTCCACATTCACGCCCGCCAGGTTGAATTCCTCATCGATAGTGCTGTTCTGCAGCACAAACATCACCTGGAACACCGGCGAATAGCTCATGTCGCGCGGAATCGCCAGCGCTTCCACCACCCGCTCGAACGGCATTTCCTGATTGGCAAACGCGCCCTGCGTGGTCTTGCGCACGCGCTGCAGGAATTCGATGAACGACGGGTTGCCGCCCAGATCGGAACGCAGCGCCAGCGTATTCACAAAGAAACCGATCAGCTTTTCCAGCTCAGGCGTGGTGCGGTTCGCAATCGGCGTGCCCACACAGATGTCGTCGCTGTTGGTGTAGTGATGCAGCAGCACCTTGAACGATGCCAGCAGCGTCATGTAGAAGGTCACGCCCTGCGAGCGGCTCAACTGCTTCAGCGCCTGCACCTTCTCTTTCGCAATCGAGAAATAAAAGTTGGAACCCTGGAACGTCTGCTCCGGCGGACGCGGATGATCCGTCGGCAGATCCAGCACCGGCACACCGCGCAGGTGATTCACCCAGTAGTCCAGCTGGTTGTTCAGCAGACCGCTGTCAAACAGATCCTTCTGCCAGTGCGCAAAATCCGCGTACTGGATCGGCAGTTCCGGCAGAACCGGTCTGGTTTCGTGAATCTCCGCCTCATAGGCACGGGAAATTTCGTCGGTGATGACTTTCAGCGAGAAGCCATCCGCCGCCACGTGATGCATGGTGATCAGCAGCAGATACTGTTCCGCCGCGCGACCTTTCACCGTTTCCGATTCCAGATCCGGCAGATGCAGCAGATGGGTGCGAATCACTGGCCCGTGTTCCAGACTGAATGGCTTGCGGGCTTCGCGATCGATGCGATCACTCACCGCTTTCGACAGCGCTGGTTCTCTCAGGTAGGTCAGGTCTTCGACATCAAAGACCCAGGGCTTGGACGGCAGCACTTTCTGGTAGGCGCGCCCATCCACTTCCACATACACGGTGCGCAGCACTTCATGGCGACGCACCATGCTTTCAAATGCTTTCTGCGCGGCGGCAATATCCAGTGCGCCCTGGATTTTCAATGCAAACGGCAGGTTGTAGGCAACATTGCCTTCACGCAATTTGTCGAGGAACCACATGCGTTTCTGCGAGAACGACATGGGCATCAGTTCGGTACGTTCCACTGGCGTCAGTGGCGGCAGCCGGGACGCCTTCTCGCCCTGCATGGCATTGGCAATGGTGGACGCCAGCGCATTGAAATCCGCCGCATCGAACAGCGACGGCAGATCCAGATCGATCTGGAAACGGTCGCGCAGACGGGTGAACAGTTGCGTGATCTGCAGCGAATCGATACCCAGCCCCATCAGACTGATGTCGTCGCGGATGTTGTCGGGGTTCTCGCCAATCACGCTGGCGATGGCGGCTTTCAGATATTGCACCAGACGCGGTTCACGCTGGTCAACGGGCAACGCCAGCCACTCGTCCTTGGTCAGCGTCAGCGCCTGCTCGATTTTTTTCTTGCCTTCGTCGCCCAGCTCTTTCTGCTGCAGCGAACTGACGGAAATCACGTCCAGCGTGCCGTCGATGAAGGCCTGCCGGTTGGCACTGCGCTGGATCTTGCCGGAGGACGTTTTCAGAATCGCGCCCGGTTTCAGGAACACGATGGTGTGGGCCTGCAGCTCGTGGTTTTCCGCCACCGCTTCCCGCACCGCCGCCGCCACCACTTCCGTCACCAGACGCATGCGGTGGGTGCGCTCCACTTCCTGCACGATCACCAGGCGTTCTTCGCCGTCGATTTCCACCACAAACGCCGCGCCGGCATCGGCTTTCAGCGCCACATGGCTCTGCTGCACCGTCAGTTCCAGATCCTGCGGATAATGGTTGCGGCCGCGAATGATCAGCACATCTTTCTGGCGACCGGTAATGTACAGCTCGCCATTGATCTGGCAACCCAGATCGCCGGTACGCATGAACGGACCACGCCCGTCGGTGGTATAGGCACGGAACGTTTCGGTAGTTGCGTCATCCTTGCGCCAGTAACCCTGCGCGATGTGCTCGCCCTTGGACCAGATCTCGCCCACCTGCCCTTCCGGCACCACCTGCTTCGTCTGCGGATCGACAATCGCCAGCTCCGCATCCAGCAGCGTCACGCCGTTCGATACGAGTCGCGTGGTTTTCACGCCACTGGCCGCTTTCGCAAGAACCACTTTATTCTGCGACAGCTGGTCGGCATCCACCTCGGTGTACAGCGGACGGTTTTCCTCGCGCGCGCAGCTCACCATCAGCGTGGCTTCGGCAAGACCGAATGTCGGCGTGAAGGCACCCCGGCGGAAACCGCAACCCTCGAACGCACTGATAAACATCTCAAGCGTTTCCGGCCGCACCGGCTCGGCACCGGACAGCGCAATGCGCAACGACGACAGATCCAGCTGCGCTTTCTGCTCGTCGGTAATCTGGCGGGCGCAGAGTTCATAGGCAAAGTTGGGCGCGCAGATCGCAGTGCCCTTGTAATCGGTGATCGCCTTCAGCCAGCGCAACGGTTTCTGCAGGAAGGAAGCGGGCGACATGAAGATGGAAGTCGCGCCGATAAATAACGGCTGCAGCGTGGTGCCAATCAGCCCCATGTCATGGAACATCGGCAGCCAGCTGACAGACACATCAGCCGCCGTGCTGCGAAACGCCGCCGTGATCATGGCTTCGTTGTAGATCAGGTTGCCGTGGCTGACCATGACCCCTTTCGGGTTGCCAGTCGAGCCAGAGGTGTATTGCAGGAACGCCAGCGAATCCTTCTCCACCGCCGGATATTCCCAACCTTCCGGGGAGGAGGACTCGTCCAGATCCACGGTCTGCCACATCAGCGCCTGCAGTCCCGGCGTTTCCGCAAACAGCGGCTCGGCCACGGTCAGCACCTTCGAGGTGGTCAGCACCAGCGACGGATCACAGTCATCAATAATGGATTTCAGTCGCCCCAGATTCTGGTTGCGACGGGGCGGATAGGCGGGAACCGCAATCAGGCCCGCATAAAGACAGCCAAAAAAGGCAAAAATGAATTCGAGTCCGGACGGAAACAGCATGAGGGCGCGATCGCCCACCTGGGTGTGTTCGGCAAAGCGGTTGGCAATGGCCTTGGCGCGCATGGAAAGCTCGCCATAACTGACGGTAATGCCGGCTTCCTCGCCATCGGGCAGAAAGGTAAAGACGATCTTGTCAGGATGAAGCGCAGCGCGGGCTTCGAGTAACTCGATCAGGGTTGAACAACGGGAAGGGTTAAAATCAGAGCGAACATCTACTGACATATAGGAACGATTCCTGCCAAGTTCTTCTTATTGTTGCCACCAAACGGATGGCGCGGCTTCCCCCACGGTCCCTGGGCTAGCAGGATCATCCACTCCTGGTGACCCTGAAAAATCCGGCCCTGTTTTATTAGTATTGTCGAAAGCCGGAAAGGCGATACTGTATTCAAAATATGCAGGCATTGAAAGTAGATCCCTCGTATACACCATGGCGCGCAAGATATACCTTATATGTACTTATTATTCAATGAGATATGTTTTTATTGTTGCACCCGCCCAAACCCGTCACTTCCAGATCTGATACGTTGGTACCACGTTTGCTTACATTGAATTACAGCTGGCCTACACAAGGAACACAAGAAGCACGATCACGCCGTGATCGATTCCTATATGATGCAAAAAACGCATTTTTTATTCTGCCAACGATGTCATAATTGCCGCGCTTGGCCGGATACGCCAACACGAGACTTTTCAGTGGCGACGGGTTCGCGTACAGTGGCTCGACAAAAATCAAGGGATAACAAGAAAGTACACACCTTTATGAAGAAATCGCTTTCATATTGCAGCATTGCAGCCCTCATCCTTGCCATCTCCAGCTCGCCCGCCTCCGCAGAAAACCTGATCGACATATTCAACCTCGCCCGCAAGAACGACGCCCAGTGGGCCTCGAAGAAGCAGAAATACCTGGCCGAACGGGAAAAGCTGGAACAGGCGTTTGGGACCCTGATGCCCACTGCCGAAGCCAACGCCACTTTTGCGCGCCAGCAGTATGACGGGGGCAAGCCAACCCTTTCTGGCAACGAGGCTCTGGAGTGCGCGAACGACAACGGCTATGGTTCCGACGACCTCAATCTTCCGGGCCTGCTTGGTTTCCTGAACACCTGCGGTGATACCTTCTATCAATATCGGGATGTCACTGAAGATTACAGTACCACCCAGTACGGCGTAACCGTGATCCAGCCACTGGTGCGTATGGACCGCTGGTACCGCTACAGCCGCGCCCAGATCCTCGACAACGGCGGCAAGGCCGATCTGGCCTATGCCCAGCAGGAACTGATGGTGCGCTCAGCCGAGGCCTATTTCAGCGTCCTCAAGGCACAGGAAGAACTGAGGCTGGCCAAAACCGAAGAGAAAATGCTGCGCACCCAGCTGACCGAAATGAAAAACCGCTACCGCCTGGGCCTGATGCGCGACACCGACCTGTTTGAAGCCCAGGGCCAGTATGACATCGCCAGCGCCGCCGTGATCGTGGCCCAGGGCCAGGTTGACGGCCTGAAGGAAAACCTGGTCATGCTGACCGGGCAGGAAATCGAACTGGTCAGCCCGCTGCCCAAGGAAATTCCCGTTGACCCGCCCCAGCCGCTCGAACTGGCCGAATGGGAAGAGTTTGCCAAGAAGAACAACTACCAGCTGATCGCCTCCCAGTTCGTTGCGGAAGCCAGCGAAAGGGAAGTGACCGAGAAAAAGGCCGGCCACGCTCCGACTGCGGACCTGTTCTTCGATTACCGGCACAGCGAAGTCGGCGGCGGCTTTACCCCTTCATCCGACACCAGCACCATTGGTGTGCGCTTCACAGTGCCCCTTTATTCAGGCGGTATCACCAACTCCCAGGTCCGTGAAGTTCGTTACCGCAGCGAGAGCGCCAAGGACGATGTCGAACTGGCACGCCGTAACGCCATTCGCGAAACACGCCAGTATCACACCAAGGTCATGGCCGACGTTGCCACCGTCAACGCCCGCCAGCGCGCCGTCCGCTCCAACAGCAGCTCCTATCGCTCCATTCGCGGCGGCTGGGAATCCGGCATCCGCTCCCTGACGGATCTGCTGACCGCGCAGCGCAAGGTATTCCAGGCCCGCAAGGAATACTCCAACTCGCGCTACGACTACATCCTCGACACCCTCAAGCTGAAAAAATCCGCAGGCGTTCTGACACCCGAAGACCTGCAGACACTCAACACCTGGCTGGAAGCGCCCTCCTCCGACACCGTCAGCAGCTTCGACGAGGAAGAAACCTTCCTCAAGGAAGTCGACGACATCAAATTCGAGAAGGAACTGAAAACTTTCGACGACGAGAAGCGCAAGGATACCGGCGCGAAATCGCAGAAGAGCCTGTACGACGCCTTCAAGGCCTGGCGCAAGGAAAAGCAGCAGTAAGGCACCTCAAACTCGCGTTTGAAATCTTGTTTTCAAACGCGAGTACGAGTATCGTTCGCCCGCGCACTTTTTGGGAAATTAAGAGGTAATGCTGTCCAAATAGCCGTGCGTTTACAGCATTATCATTCATCTGACAAAAAGACACACAAGTATTGATTGAAGCCATCGCCATTTTGTTTACACTGGCACGGCTTGGCGGGATGAGCATTCAAGACCACAAACAAACCGCAGCAAACAACCAGAAAAATCGGGGAAACAACCCCACGCCAGCCGGCAAGGAAATCCGGCGGGCAAAACAAAACGAATACGTTATTAACAATAAAAGAAGGGGGTTCCGCTCGAGGTTCGAAGCCTGTGCCATTGGCTGGTTTCGTCGAAGAGCCGGAATTTTTAAGCATGGAAAAAGTCGCACGTCCTCTGGTTAATCTCGGCACTCTCGGCAAAACCGCAGCCTGGACCGGCATCGCATACGCCGTGTTTCTGGCCAGCAGCGCCAACGCACAGCTGCTGCATAACGTCACACTCGGCAATCCCAAGGCACTGGCTCTGGGCAATGCCGTTACCGCCGATCCGCCCGGCATCGATTCCATCCACTTCAATCCCGCCGGTCTGAGCAAGATCCAGGGCCGTCAACGCCAGCTCAAGGTGCTGGTTGCCGACATGCAACTGGAAACCAAATTTGGCGAACCCACTCTTCCCACCGCTGAACAGAAAAACGCGTTCCTGGGTGTCAGCGGCCCGGCGTGTGCCGGCCTGACGGCGGATGAGTGCTGGGGCATTGATCCGGTCGCCAACACCAGCGTATCAAATGAAGATCCGGTGCTGATGCTGCCCTTCGCCGGCCTGGTGGAACTGCCCATGATTGCGTTTCCCGCCGGCGGTATCGCATTCGAGGACTCCAGCCACGGCTGGACATTCGGCACCGCGGTTTATTCGCCGGAAGGCGTCGGATTCACCCGCGACAAGGATTCTCCAGGCGCCTATCAGGGCTATGAAGTGGGCGTGACCCGCCTGACCTACTTCTCGCCGACCATCGCCATTCAGGTCAATCCGGAACTGTCGCTTGGCGCCGGTATCAACTTTTCCTATCACGGTCTGGGCATCAACACCCTGTTCCGCGCCCCGATGACCACCACGCGCTTCCTGAGCGACCTGGCCAACGAATCGATCAACGATGTGCTGGGCCTTTACGTGATTCACCCGTACGACACCGTGGGTGACCTGTCGCTGGAACTGGAAGACTTCCTCTCCGTCGGCTTCAACTTCGGCATCCTGTGGGAACCGGCTGACTGGCTGGCCTTCGGCTTCACCTACCAGAGCGAATCCACCGCCCACATGAGCGGTGATTACAAAATGGTGAACTCGCCCGAATTCCAGAACACCACCAACGCCCTGAAAGGCAACACCGGCACCGCAGGCCTGCCGCTGGATCTGGTGCTGACCACGCTGACCGGCGACGAGCCTTTCAACAACCAGGCCGTTGAAACGGGCGGCGTGGAACTGGATTACATCGTGCCGCAAAGCGTTGCGCTGGGGACTTCGGTGCGCGTGCTGCCAGACTTCAAGGTGAACTTCGACCTGAAGTGGATCGAGTACAGCGTATGGGACGAACTGGAATTCGAGTTCGACCGCCCTGTCGACTTCCTGACTCTCGCCAGCGTGGTCAACACCTTTGCCGGCCTGGATTTTGCTGATTCCGACGCCATGCGTATCTCCCGTTACTACGACGACGTGTTTTCGTGGGCAATTGGCGGCGAATGGCAGTACGACGACAATCTCGTTCTGCGGGCTGGCTATGAACCTCGCGGCAGCGCCGTTCCGGATGACCGCACCGACCTGCTGTTCCCGATTGGCGATGCCAACCTGTACACCGTTGGCTTCGGCTATCAGCTGGACAAGACTTCACGGGTGGAAGGCGCCTTTGGTTACATGGTTTCGGAAACCAAGGTCTCGGCGTGTGAATCGCTGAACGCCAACAGCTGTGCCGATGGCGATGTCGTGTATAACCCGTACTATTCGATTCCGTTTGAAAACACGACAACGGCGTATCTCTTTACTCTCTCATACGACGAGAAATTCTGACGGTTTCCAGCACCAACACGGGCGGGAACGCGGAAACAGAGAAAACTGGAGCGGGTGGCAATCACCCGTTCCAGCCACTGTTACATAAAATACCAACAAGGATGGTGTGACAGTCAGAAGAAGGAGCAGGCCTGCTCCGAAAAAAAACAAGAAACTACAGGGGTAATAGTGTATGCAACTACAAAACATCGTAGCGGTGCTTTGTGCGTGCCTGTTTTTTACCACAGCTCAGGCCGCAGAGCGCACCAGCCCGGAAGGCAAATGGGTCTTCGACGATCAGATCACCATTCCAACCTTGCTGGACCCGGCCGATCCCGGCTCCGAAATCATCCAGCTGCCCGCCAACATTTTCGTTCCCGTCAGTGCCGATCCTGCCGCCACCTTCCCAACCGTGATTTTCATCAGCAGCTGGGCGCTGCAGGAGCATGAATATCTGGATCAGGCGCAACTGCTGGCCGACAAGGGATATGTCGTACTGAGCTATACCGCCCGTGGTTTCCACTCGTCGCCCGGCCTGATCGATACCGCCGGTGAAGCCGACGTCAACGACGCCCGCTCGGCCATCGACTATCTGCTGGATTCCAGCAATCATCTGCCGGTCGATCCGGAACGGATTGGGATGGGCGGCGTGTCCTACGGGGCCGGCATTTCACTGCTGACCAGCATGCAGGACGAGCGCATCAAGGTTGTGACCGCCATGAGTGGCTGGGGCGATCTGATCGAATCCCTGTGGGCCGGCAATACGCCGAACTATACCTGGCTGCAGTTACTGATCGGGGTCAGCAAGCCGATTCCCTATGTGCTGAAAAACCGCCCGGACCCGGTCATCGAATACTACTACGGCAACATGAAACAGCACGTCCAGATCGCCGAGACCAAGGCCTGGGGCGCCATTCGCTCGCCGATTTCATATCTGGATCTGGTCAATTCACGCGAGCACAAGCCGGCCCTGTTTCTGTCCAACAACATGCACGACTATCTGTTCCAGCCGGACTCCGCCATTCGCATGATCTCGCAGTATCAGGGCCCTTGGCGCATGGAGCTGAACCGTGGCACCCATGCGTCGGCGGAAGCCAACGGCCTGCTGGGCAACGAGGACAACCGTATCTGGGTGCACGTGCACCAGTGGCTGGATCATTACCTGAAAGGTGAAAACAACGGCATCGACACCCGCAAGCGCGTCAACACCATCGTGCTGAACAGCCGCAACTGGGAGAGCTATGCCGATTTTCCCGTCCATGACGATACGGCGGTCTTCCACCTGAACCCGGTAGAGGGTGAACACACAGGCACGCTGGATGCCGAGTCCACCACCTACAGCGAACAGGAACTGCAATACGACACCACGGGATACATTACCTATGGTGGCTGGGTCACCGGCGCGCTGGATCACACCAGTCGCATCCTGGATCTGGCAAAGGCCAAAGACCGCTATGGCGAGATATTCCATTCCCAGACCCTGACGTCCCCTCTCCACCTGCGCGGGGAAGCCAAAGTCAAAATCTGGGCCCGCACGCAGGACAAGGCTCAGTACTTTGCCTATCTGTTCTATCTGAATCCGGAAACCGGCAAGGCAAACTGGGTAGGGCATGCACCGTTCAGCTGTCATAACTCGGAAGGCTGCGGACTGAATCCCGGTCAGCCGGAGGAAATTACCCTGGACTTCTACTGGACTGCGGTGGACCTTCCCGCCGGCACCCAGGTGCTGCTGGTCATCGACAGCAATGATCCGGACTACTGGACTTATGCAACTTCACCGGCCACCAGCTCTCTGGTGATCGGGCCGGAACACCCGGCCGTTCTGGAAATGCCGGTAGTGGCGGAAACACCCGAATTCGATGACCCGGTAGTCGATGCCGGCAATACCAGCCGGTCTGCCAACGGCTATGGCGGCAACTTCGACGGTGGCAACGGCGCTGGTGCATTTGACTGGCTGGTGCTGCTGCCAGGACTGCTGATTCTGCTGCGCCGGCGCACTCGGTAATTTGACGTTCCAAACCTGATGAAGCCGGGATTTTCCCGGCTTCGTCATATTCCCGCCGCCATTTTTAAGGCATTTCCATCGATTACAGCTCACTTTCTGAACAGCCCGATTAATTCACCGGAAATTGTGATTTCAGCCGCAATTTAATCCGGCGCGCGATTTTTTGTTGGCTACTTTTAGAGTGTCACGATCGTACTAGTACGATGAGTCATGGATACCGACCGGTGAATTTCCTGAGCAGGCCGTCAGAGCGTAGTACGCCGGGTTATTCATCTGTCTTCTTGAGGGCCCGGTATGCAGTTTCCCAGTATTTCTTTCAGCAAGATTCTTCCCGTTCTGGTGGTTTCGTCCGCCGTCTCACTCCTGACAGCCTGTGGTGGCGGCGGCGGTTCGTCCTCCGGCACCAGCGCAGCCCCGGCCCCCCAGACCAGCAACGTCAGCGGCAACGTCACCAAGGGTGTGATCAGCAATGGCGTGGTGTCCATCTATGCGCTGGACGGCGGCATCAGCGGCGACCTGCTGGCCACCACCCGCACGGACCAGAGCGGCCACTTCAGCGTCAATGTCGGGACTTACCAGGGACCGGTTTACATTGAAGTCACGGCTGACAGTGCCAACCCGACCCTGATGACCTGCGACGTGGCAGCCGGTTGCGGCGATTTTGCCGACGGCGACAGCCGCGACAGCAACGACAACCAGACCATTGATTTCGGTGAGCGCTTTGTTGTCGCCAACGACTTCATGCTGAGCAGCGCACTGCCCTCCTCCAGCCTGAACGGCAGCGCCAGCATTTCCACCCTGACCCATCTGGCCGCCCAGCTGGCCGCCAGCTTCCCCCAGGGCCTGAATGACATCAGCATCGCCACCGCCCTGTCGCAGGTGCAGAACCTGTTCGGAATCGATGGCAGCCTGACCTCGATCCGCAACATCGACCTGACCAACTCCAGCGCAGTCAGCGGCGCCAGCGATGCCGAACTGCGCTATGCGTTGCTGTCCAGCGCCCTGCTGGGCCTGACCAATGATGTCGCGTTCCAGACGACCCTGAACACGTTCACCGCAGCCTTCCAGTCCAACAACGGCCAGCTGCTGCAGAACGATGCCGGCAACAGCACCATTTCCTACCTGGATCTGGTGGAGCAGGCAAAGGCAACCGCGCAGCGCCTGAACCTGACCGGCTTTGTCAGCGAATTCCAGCAGTTGCAGAATACACTGGCGCAGGCTGACGAAGGCGACCTGACCGACTCCGAGGCCTCCCCCTCAGCCGGTGGCGCCACCGCCGCCAAGATCGATGCCTTCATGGCCGATCTCGCGCTGTGGCAGGGCCAGCTGAGCCTGAATCCGCAAACCGCCTCGTTCGCCGACATGGTCAATGCAATGGGCGTTTCCACCGGTGCCGACCTGAGCAACATGCTGCAGGCCGTTGCCGTTGCCGGCCAGTTCGGTCCCATCGTTGCGCTGCCGGAAATGGCCCTGGGCGCCGCCTGCGACAGCCTGGCCAACTACTTCGCCCGCCTGACCTGCCGCATGCTGATCGCCGGCAAATCGCTGGAGTCCATCTGCGAAGGCACCCTGAACCTGTACATCGGCAACCGCTCGCTGTGCGAATTCCTCAACGATCTGGATATTCCGCTGGGCAATGGTCTGCGCGGTCACTTCGCCCTGTATGACGGCGTTGCCCGCATCTACGGCGACATCCAGGACACCAGCGTCGACATCACTTTCACCCGCAGCTCCCGCAGCAGCACCCGTTACGGCTTCACCGTGGCCGGCAGCGTGGAAAGCAGCGTGGGCGTACTGACCATCAACAGCGGCAACGTGCAGATGCTGTTCGAAGGCGGCCTGGACATCAAACACCTGGAACTGCCGGAAGAAGCCAGCGGCACCATCGCAGTCAGCTACCAGCAATCGGCCACCGAAGAGACCGTGGACACCATGAGTTTCGAAGGCAACGTCACCCTGGCACTGGATCTGCGCAACGTGCGTGAAAGTGACATCGACGGTGAAGACGCCTACTCCGGCCTCGACCAGATAGGCATCGAACTGACCGCAGACGGCGCATTTGCTTCCAGCAACGGCGCGAGCTTCGACGGCAGTCTGTCCATCAGCGGCGGCGCCGACAGCAACGTGGAAATGCAGTTTGAAACCGACCTGCCGGACTTCTCTGATCGCGCCGTCATCAGCCTGAGCGCCAGCCCTGAGCATCTGGCTGCCGGTCTGGCCGACAGCATCCGCATCCAGTGGGGCGGCAAGCAGTACGACATCCTGAATTTCGTCGACGAACACAGCATCCGCATCACCAATCAGGATGGCGTGATTCTGGATCTGGATCTGTCGGTGGAAGATGGCGTGAACGCCGGCTACCTGCTGCTGAACGGCACCCGTTACGGCAGCGTGTCGCCGCTCAACGGCAGCCTGCTGTTCACCCTGTCAAACGGCAGCGAAATCGTGCTGTAAGCAAAACGGCGCAATCCGACCAACAAAAAAGGGAGCCATTGCTGGCTCCCTTTTTCTTTTCCGGCATCTGCTTCGCGCAGATCACGGAAGCGGTTCAAACGAAGTACATCACCATCCAGTCGGCAATCAGCGCGGGCTTCGGCGAGCCTTCGATTTCAATGGTGTATTCGGCAGTCACCAGAAACTGGCCCGGGTTCTTTTCCACCACGTCCTTCACCTTGGCCACTGCACGCACCTTGGCATTCACTTTCACCGGCGCCAGAAAACGGATCTTGTCGAATCCATAGTTCATGCCCATTTTCAGACCTTCCGGCAGCATCAGGTCTTTCATGCTGGTCTGCAGGAACGGCAGCAGCGACAGGGTCAGGAAACCGTGGGCAATGGTGCCACCGAACGGTGTGTGCTTGGCCTGCTCCGGATTCACGTGAATGAATTGGTGATCCAGCGTGGCATCAGCAAAGGCATTGATGCGGTCCTGGTCGATGGCAAACCAGTCGGACGAACCCATTTCCATGCCGACTGCTTCGAGCAATTTGTCTTTGGCTACCAGTTTCATGTATTCAACTCCCTCGGTGTTTAAAAGAAAAAACTCTGAAATAAATCTGAAGTTGCAGCGCCTGAGATTCTGACTGGCTGCCCGCGATCAACTGAACAGCTTGTGCAACTGCGACTCCACCAGCGACCAGGGCACCAGCATCGGCTTTTTGGTCACGGTCAGCGTGCACTGGGTTCCCTGCAAC
This sequence comes from uncultured Moraxellaceae bacterium, assembly GCA_964491665.1. Lineage (GTDB taxonomy): Bacteria > Pseudomonadota > Gammaproteobacteria > Pseudomonadales > Ketobacteraceae > Ch67. Next base: position 4,906 of record CAZBII010000066.1, on the reverse strand, counting down.
ACATACTCCACATGAAAGCCCTTGCCACGCGCATAACCCTTGCTGGTATCACCTGAAAACTCAATGTCGTGCTTGACGGCCATCTTCTTCAGTTTGGCGATGACCACTTCCGCCGAATCCGGCAATTGTCCTGTGACTGAACGCGACATGAGAGCTCCCAACGACTGAATCAGAGGCCGCGCATTTTATCATGGTTAAACCAGCCAACCCAAGACGCATGCCGGCTCAGGCCAACGTCAGATGGAAAACGCGGGCGGCCGTGCGAGTGGTTTGCCGCGCCAGCTCCGCCACCGGCATCTGCAGGACCTCCGCCAGAATTTCCGCAATGCGAAACAGATTGAACGGCGTGTTGTTTTCACCGCGGGCAAAACTGGGCGGAATATCCGGCGCATCGGTTTCCAACACCACGTACTCCAGCGGCAGCGCCCGCAGAATGGACCTAAGCTTCTGTGCCCGGTCATAGGTGGCACCACCGCCAAATCCCACCGCAAACCCCAACTCATTGAAATATTGCGCCTGCTGCAGGCTGCCGGAAAAGGCATGCACCACACCGCCGCAGGAAAATTTCTGCTGACGCAATACTTTCAGAATCTGGTCGTGGGTTTTGCGCGCATGCAGGATCAGGGGTAACCGGTGATTGCGTGCCACCGCGACCTGGGCAGCAAACAATTCCAGCTGCTGGGAAAAATCCGCATCGCCGTGAAAGGTGTCGAGACCGATTTCACCCACGGCAACCGCACCCTGCTGCAGAAACTGTTCGAGTTGCGTCAGATGCTCCAGCCGGTGCTCGGCCATGTAGCACGGGTGCATGCCAAACGCAGGGTACAGCAGGTCATCGCGGGCACATTCGCTGCGCAGATGTTCCCAGGTCGCACAGTTGATGCCCGGCACCAGAATGGCACGCATGCCGCCCGCCCTGCACCGCGCGATCAGCTCCGCACGATCCCGATCAAAATCAGGAATATCCAGATGACAATGAGTGTCGACCAGTTCCAGCATTCACCCTTCCCGCCAGCTGTTTTCACCCGAGTATAAAGACTGCAGGTCGCACCGGAACAGCCCATTTTGTGAATGTCGCCATTCTGCGCCCGACCAACAGCGCCATGTCGCGGCTGCGCCTGCGAATACAACACTCTCAATTCAAAGAACATTCATGATGCAACAACAAAAAAGGGAGCCGCTATCAGGCTCCCTTCATCTTCCCCGAGAATGACACGGTCACATTCCGGACGCTTACCCAAAGTAGGCCGCTTTTTCCTTCAGAATATAGTCTGCAATATAAGTGGACATCGCATACACGCTTTCCTGCGGATTCACCAGAATCGATGTGGGGAACAGGCTGGCGTCCGCCACGAACAGGCGCTGCACATCGTGGGTTTCGCCCCACTGGTTCACCACGGCATTCTTTGCATCCACACCCATGCGCAACGTGCCCTGCGGGTGATAGGACACCATCCGGATGGCAAACGCTTCATTGCGAATACTGTCCACCACGGCGTCAATCTGGTCGACCGATTCAATGACCTTCTTGTCCGCCGTCGGCAAAAACACGCGCTCGGCACCGGCGGCGAAATAGATTTTCGCGGCCGCCTTGAACGAATTCAGCATCGCGGGAAAATCGCTGTCCGCCAGCTTGTAATCAATGACCTTGCGCCCGTCATCCCAGCGCACTTCACCCACATTGTGATCGTGGATCAGCGTTACGCAGGAAGCATAGTTCTTCGCGCGCGACATGAAATCCAGATAGGCCGCACCTGTGCCTGGCTCAGTGGACATGCCCAGTTCCACCGGGCCTGCACCGCCACCTTCCAGCACGAAGCCACCTTTGGATGGATGCTCGAATTCATCCACATAAACGCCCAGCATCGCACCGCGCCAGGTATGAATATCCTGCGCGAATTCACCCACCACCATCGTGGACGGATGACACGCAAAGTTCTTGCCCACCTGACCGCTGGAATTGGCAATGCCGCTTTTCAGGAACAGCAGCGGCGACTGGATGGCCCCGGCCGCTGTCACCACAATCTTCGCATTCACCGTCACGTCAGCCACTTTCCTGCCGGACGCAGGATCAGTCACTTCCGCTTTCACACCCTTGGCCCCACCATTTTCAACCTGGATCTGCGTCACGCGGGTATCGGCAAAAATCTGCGCGCCCAGATGCGACGCCCACGGCAGATAAGTCACCAGCATCGATTGCTTGCGATCCGTCTTGCAGCCGGAAAGACAGTGCCCCGACAGCGCACAGTCCTTGATATTGCGACGCAACGGCTTCACCGACCAGCCCAGCGAATTGGCGCCATCGCGCAGCTTGCGGCTGTTCTGGTTGATTTCGTGTTCCTGATTGGTGTGGATCGACAGGTTTTTTTCCACCTTGTCGTAATAAGGCGCCAGCGATTCGGTGGTGAGATTCGTCAGTCCGAAATCACGATGCCAGTCTTCCAGAATGAAATCCGGTACCCGGAATGCCACGCAGCCGTTCACCACGGTCGAACCGCCAATGCACTGCCCCTGCAGCACCAGCAGATCACCCGATGCCGTGGCCTGGTTGCCATTGTCGGCATACAGCAGTTCCAGCATGTCCGGAAATTTTTCGTTGAACTGAGTGGAAGGCACGAAAGGACCGGCCTCCAGCACGATGACTTTCTTGCCCGCCTTGGCCATCTCGTACGCCATGACAGCGCCGCCCGCGCCCGAGCCGATAATCACGACATCCGCATCCAGCTGCAGACTGGATTCACGCACATCCTTGGCGGTGGTTACATTCAGGGAAACAGTCGTCATATTGCTTATTCCGCCGGTAAAGGAGCGTTGCCCAGCGAGGGGATTCCCCAGCGCACGGAGACAGGGCCATCGTAATCAACCGCAGCCCAGGTGAATTCATCACGCCAATAGGATGCGTAAACGAGTTTCTTCAGGGTGGTGACAATGCCGCGCTGGATGTCATTGCCCGACTGCCAGGATTCAATGTATGCCACCGCATCGGCATCATTCAGGCGCGTGAAGCGGGTGAAGTGTCCACCCAGTACCAGCGAGCCGTATTCGAACAGACCCAGCGCGCCGCCCAGATCCTCGCGCACCTTGGGATCAAGCCCGTCGAACAGATGATTGATGTTGGCCAGCACCGGCACCTTGTCCACCGACGCAAATGGAGTACCTGCGGTCGGCAGCAGAATCTGGATCAGGCGCTGGAAAAGGGATTGCTGTGAGGCACTGAGGGCGGTCAGTTCGGGATGCAGCGCCGTCTCGCTGCTGCAACCCAGCGTCAGGGACACTGATGTGGCCATGGCCACTGCCATCCCGCCTTTGAGGAAGGTCCGCCGGCTGTAGGGCGCCAGCTGTTGCGCCACTGCGGCAGAGAAATCGTCTTGCTGTTGTCTGGTTTTGATCACACGTAACCCCGGGCAAGGCAGAATTTTGACCACTGAGTCTAGCCGTTGAATCACCTGGCTTGAATGACCAAATTGATCGCGAACCATGGCCATTTCAGTCAATCCGACGGGCTACAGGGGCCTTTGACGTGAGTCAATCCACCCCTATCTCACACGAGGTAACCTGAATTCAATGTAAACCACCCGTAAGGACTGAATCGATGTCGATTGAAAAGCACAATCTGGTACTGGAATTTCCCGAAAGCAAGGAAGCCATCCATTCGCTGAAAGTCAGCAACAACCATTTCTCGAAACTGTTTGATCAGTACCACGATCTGGATCACGAAGTGAATCGCATTGAAAACGGTATTGAAAATACCAGCGACGAGTACCTGGAAACCAAGAAGAAGGAGCGGCTGAAACTGAAGGACGAGCTGTATCAGATGATCAAGGCGCACAGGAGCGCCTGAGTCGGGGTATTCAACCCGCATTTCACCCACAGGACGTGCACACAAAAAAAGAGGAGCAATAAATGCTCCTCTTTTTATTGGCGACCGCCCAGTTAACCTGCAGACATTGCACCAGCGCATTACTCGCAGGCGATTCCGCTGATGTCCTTGTACTTCGGATCGCAGGCTGTCACATCACGCTGACGGCCATCATTTTTGCTGGCACCGTGAGCGGAATTCTTTCTCTCGGAAATCTGGCCGAATTTGAAATTGATGCCGCCAAACACAGCGTAAACGGGTTGTTTGGAGGTGAAGTTATTATCGTCAAACTTGGCGTCGAGATACTGGGCTTCCGCGTACAGGTAGATATAGCGGGTTAACGCATACTGGCCGCCCAATCCCAGATAAAGGTCCGAGCTGTTGGTATTTGACTCATCCGACCCGGTCCGGTTGCCGTTCAGTGAGGAGTCTTCATCCCAGAGGGCTTCCCAGCGCATCACACCAACACGGCCGAACAGGTTCATGTCGCTGCTGGCAGGCCAGTCATAACGCATGCCAATGGCCTTGCCAGTGATGTTGCCGGTGTAGACTGTGCGGTATTGGTCGGTTCCCAGGGTGCGGGTCTCGTCCACTTCAAATTCGCCGAAGTCCGTGTAGGAAACCTCAATCGCGTAATTGCTTGGCAAGGACCAACCACCAAACAGCATGTAGCCAAACGCATTCTTGGTCAGGCGAACACGCGTGAATTCATCATCGTCGGAGGCGAAATCGTCGAGACCATCATAAATGCTGTAACTGCCGCCACCACCAACGTAGGGGTTGCCTGCCAGCCAGTCTGCCGACGCCGCACCCGAAAAACCCGCCATCATTGCGATGACAGAAGCCCCGATCACTTGAACTGTCTTCATGACTACAACCTTTATTGTTATGGTAATTAAGCTTTTTCCGTAATCTACCGCAAAAAAAACCCGGCTTGCACCGGGTTTTTTGTATCGCTTTTGCGATCAGACCAGCTTCTCAAGCGCAGGAACCGCTTCGAACAGATCTGCCACCAGACCGTAGTCCGCCACCTGAAAAATCGGAGCT
>CAZBII010000065.1:0-22096 GCA_964491665.1 uncultured Moraxellaceae bacterium | reverse complement strand
AGGCCTTTGTCTCCATCATGGAAGGCTGCAGCAAGGACTGCACGGGCTGCGTGGTGCCCTACACCCGTGGTGAGGAAGTCATCCGCCGCTTCGAAGACGTAATGAAGGAACTGCAGCATCTGGCGGGCCTGGGTGTGCGTGAAGTGACGCTGCTGGGCCAGAACGTGAATGGCTACCGCGGTGAAAACGCCGACGGCGACATCGTGGATTTTGCTGAACTGATCGAGCACACCGCCCGCATTCCCGGCATCGACCGCATCCGTTTCACCACCAGTCATCCGCTGGAATTTTCCGACGCACTGATTGCTGCCTTTGCCCGCGAGCCCAAGCTGGTCAGCCATGTGCACCTGCCGGTGCAGAGCGGTTCCGACCGCATCCTGTCGCTGATGAAGCGCAATCACAGCATCGCCGACTACATTGCCCGCATCCGCAAGCTGCAGCAGGCCCGTCCGGACATTTCCCTGTCATCGGATTTCATCGTGGGCTTCCCCGGCGAAACCGAAGAAGATTTTCTCGCCACCATGCATCTGATCGACGAGATCGGTTTCGACAGCAGTTTCAGTTTTGTCTACAGCCCGCGCCCCGGCACACCGGCGGCAGAGCTGGCGGATGACACGCCGGAGGTGGAGAAAAAGCGCCGCCTGTCGCTGCTGCAGCATCGCATCATCCAGAACGCGCAGGGCATCAGCCGGCGCATGGTGGGCACGGTGCAGCGCATTCTGGTGGATGGCATTTCCAAAAAAGATCCCGGCCAGCTGCAGGGGCGCACCGAGAACAACCGGGTGGTGAATTTCCATCACCACGACGACGATCTGGTGGGCCAGTTCGTGGATGTGATGATCGAGGACGCCCTGCCCAACTCACTGCGCGGCACGCTGGTGGCCATCGTCGGCTGAGCGCCACGCCTCCAGCACCGACGCCACCAGCACACAGCCCACGCCGGCGGCATTCAGCGGCGTCAGCACGGATTCCCCCAGCAGCACTGCGGACAGCACGGCGGCAATCAGCTCCATCACCATGATGACGCCGGCCTGCCCCGCCTGCAGCCGGGTCACCGCCCACTGCGACCCCACCGTGGCGGCCATGTACCACACCAGCCCCATCAGCAGAATCCACAACCAGTTCAGCGGCGCCAGGGTCGGCACGCTTTCGATGCCGGCCAGCAGCAGAGCCAGCCCCAGCAGACTGCAGCCCCAGAACATCATCACGATCTTGCTGGCCAGCGGCACCGCCGGCGTCGCGCGGAACACCAGATTGTTCATGGCAAAGGCAAAGCCGGAAGCCAGCGCCAGCCAGTCCTGCCAGACCAGCGCTTCATCGAGGATTTTCCAGCCCCCCAGAATCAGCCAGACGCCGCCCAGCGCCAGCGCGACACTGGCCAGCCGCTGCCGGTCGATCAGTTCCCCCAGCACCAGCCGCCCGCCCACCGCACTCCACAGCGGCACCAGATAGAACAGCACCATCACCCGCACCACATCGCCATACATCAGCGCACAGTTGAAGGCCAGACTGGCGAATCCGCCCAGCGCCAGCACCAGCAGCAGCACGCCTGGATACCGCCTGCACTCCGCCCGCTGCGACCACAGCACCGGCAACCCCAGCAGCCCCACCACGCCGCAACTCACCGTCAGCAGGATCAGGATTTCCACCCCCTGCGCGTGCAGGTACTTCAGCGGCAGCCAGGTCAGGCCCCACAGAATGGACGAACAGAACAGCACGGCAATCGGCACGGCAGAACCTCACAGCAAAACACTGCGGGCATGATACTGATCAGGAAGGAAAAGGGGTAACGATTGGGATATGCGGCAGGAAAAGGATGTGAACAGCGAACAGGTCGACAGCGGCTGGCGGAACTACCGGCACCGGACACCGCGCTAACGACACCCACAACCTGTGCCTCCGCGCAGCCGCTTCTTCCCTTTCCGATCGGCCTATCCCGTCGCGATGGCGACGCTACAGCGCAGCCGGGCGCCATGGGCAACCCGGCAGATGCGAAACCCGCAGCCCGGGGCGCCAAAGCGGCGCACCACAGACTGATACTGCCCCAGGATCGGGTTCCGTCGACTTTCCCCCATGAATTCGGACGCGCGGGAGCCGGATCGGAAAACTGCTCGCGGGCAACAAAGCAGACAGCATGCCAACTTGCCAATTGCTTGATTTAAAAAGGCAATTTCATTTGAAAAGGTCGCAGCGCAGGAACTGCTGTAAATCTGCTCGACAGAAAACTCCTGTCATTCCTGTCTGACCGGTCACCTGGCGTAAAAACAGCCGACACTGCGGTACGCCGCCCCCCTCCCGTGACCGCCCGAATTCCGGCTTTTCCTGCCCGTTGCATCCGGTATATCCTAGCCCCAACCACATCCACAGCAGGGCGTATACCGCAGGCCGCTTGAACCAGATCGTAACTACCCAGCAGCTCAAACTTGAACCCGCCGACTCCCGCCGCCTTGCCAAACTCTGCGGCCAGTTCGACGAACACATCCGCCAGATCGAAGAACGCCTCGACGTCCAGATCAAGAACCGCGGCAACGCCTTCCAGCTGACCGGCCATCCGGACCAGGTCGCCACCGCCAGCAACGTGCTGGACCTGCTTTATAAAGAAACCTTCTCGAACCGCGATCTCACCCCCGACCAGGTGCACCTGCAGCTGAGCGAGTGCCTGATGGATGCTGGCCAGAACGGTTTCACCGTGTCGCACCACAGCAATCTGCAGGAAGATCCGGAGTCCGGCGAACTGAGCGTGCGCACCCGCAAGGGCGCCATCAAGCCGCGCGGCGAGAACCAGAAGGATTACGTGCGCAAGATCTTCCGCCACGACATCAATTTCGGCATCGGCCCGGCGGGCACCGGCAAGACCTATCTGGCCGTGGCCTGCGCGGTGGAAGCACTGGAAGCCGAGAAGGTACGGCGCATCCTGCTGGTGCGTCCGGCGGTGGAAGCCGGCGAGAAACTGGGCTTCCTGCCCGGTGACCTGGCAGAGAAGATCAATCCCTACCTGCGCCCGCTGTACGACGCCCTCTACGAAATGCTCGGCTTCGAGCGCGTGGCCAAGTACATCGACCGTCAGGTGATCGAAGTGGCGCCGCTCGCCTACATGCGCGGCCGCACCCTGAACAACTCCTTCATCATCCTGGACGAGAGCCAGAACACCACCAAGGAACAGATGAAGATGTTCCTGACCCGGATCGGTTTCGGCTCCAAGGCCGTCATCACCGGCGACTACACCCAGATCGACCTGCCGCGCGGCACCACCTCGGGGCTCAAGCACGCCATGCAGGTGCTGGACGGCATCGACGACATCGGCTTCACCTTTTTCGACTCGAAGGACGTGGTGCGCCACACCCTGGTGCAGCGCATCGTCGAGGCCTACGACCACTTTGAAACCGCCGAAGAAAAAGAGCGCCAGGAAAAACGCGAACAACGCGAGCGCGAATACCGGCAGCGGGACCAGTCCGGCGCCGAGGCGCGCCCGGCACCGGATTCCCCCGCCCAATGACCGCGCACACGCCGGTGGACCTGGAACTGGATCTGCAGATAGCCTGTGACGCCGCCGGTCTGCCGTCGGCAGCGCAGTTCAACCAGTGGGCGCAGGCGGCCCTGCAGCGCGCTGGTTTCAAACCTCCGGCGGGCATGCCCACCGAAATGACCATCCGGGTGGTGGACGCCGCCGAAAGCCGCGACCTGAACCACACCTATCGCGGCAAGGACAAGCCCACCAACGTGCTGTCGTTTCCGTTTGAAGTGCCGGATGATGTGGAACTGGGTCTGCTGGGGGATCTGGTCATTTGTGCACCGGTGGTGGCACAGGAATCGCAAGAACAGAACAAGACCGCCACCGCCCACTGGGCGCACATGGTGGTACACGGCACGCTGCATCTGCTGGGGTTCGATCATATCGAAGCGGATGAAGCCACCGAAATGGAAGCGCTGGAAACGCAGATCCTGCAGGAACTGGGATTTGCCGATCCGTATGTCATCGACTGACATACCAACCGCCGGCGCCTTTGGTTAACCAGCACGGAGTGACATTCGTCATCATGAACGACGACCACAGTCGGAACGGCTCACCTGGCCGCACCTTTCTGGACCGCATTGCCAACTTTCTTTCCGGTGAGCCGCAAACCCAGGCCGAAGTTCTGGAAATCCTGACCAACGCCCACCACACCGGGCTGATCGACGCCGAGGCCCTGGGTATCTTCCAGGGCGCGCTGCAGGTGTCCGACATGCAGGTGCGGGAGATCATGGTGCCACGGTCGCAGTGCGTGGTGCTGTCCGCCACCGCCCGACCCGAAGAATACCTGCCCCCCATCATCGAATCCGCCCACTCGCGCTTTCCCGTGTACAGCGACTCGCCGGAAGACATCATCGGCATCCTGCTGGCCAAGGACCTGCTGGATCTGGTGTTCCGCAACCGGCTGGACAGGACGCCGCTGAAGGACATGATCCGCCCCGCCATCTTCGTGCCCGAGAGCAAGCGCCTGAACGTACTGCTGCGGGAGTTCCGCCAGAGCCGCACCCACATGGCCATCGTGGTGAATGAGTACGGCAAGATGTCCGGTCTGGTGACGATTGAGGACGTGCTGGAACAGATCGTGGGCGAGATCGACGACGAGCACGATTTCGACGACGACTACCTGATCAAGCAGGGCAAGGGCAACGAGTTCGTGGTGAAGGCCGTGACCCCGGTGGACGAGTTCAACGAGCATTTCGGCACCACCTTCAGCGAGGACGAATTCGACACCATCGGCGGTATTGTGCTGAGCCAGTTCGGCCGGCTGCCGAAACGGGATGAAACCGTCACCATCGGCAAGTACAATTTCACCATCCTGAATGCTGACAACCGGGCCATCCGTCTGCTGAAAGTGAGCCCGCTCCAACACTAAGACCCCTGGACTAAGACCCTAGCAGTAACCAACCCATGAGTTTCAATCGTTCCCCGACTGCAGGTGGCAAGGGCCACCTGCTGGCCCTGCTCGCAGGTGCCGTTTTCCCGCTGGGACTGGCGCCGCTGGACTGGTGGCCTGTGATTCCGCTGTCGCTGGCCGTGCTGGTATGGCTGCTGGAGGGCCTGCAGCCCCGGCAGGCATTCTGGCGCGCCTGGTGGTACGGCGTCGGCTTCAACGGCGTCGGCGTGTCCTGGGTGTATGTGTCGATCCACTATTTCGGCCATACGCCCCTGTGGCTGTCCGTGGTGGCCACCAGCCTGTTCGTGGCGTTTCTGGCACTGATCTTCTTTGCCATTCCGTTCTGGTTCTATCGCCGCTTCAATCTGGACCGCACTGCCCTGCTCACCTTCCCGGCGGTCTGGGTGCTGGCCGAGTGGAGCAAGACCTGGTTCATGAGCGGCTTTCCCTGGCTGTGGGCCGGCTATGGCTTCATCGACACGCCGCTGGCGCCGCTGGGCCCGGTGACGGGTGTGCTGGGCATCAGTTTCGTGGTGGCGCTGACGGCGGTGCTGCTGCGGCAGCTGGTGCAGCGTTACAACTTCCAGCGCGGCCGCACGCTGGTGGCGCTGCTGGCGCTGTGGGGCGCCGTGTTTGCGCTGGGCCAGCTGCAGTGGACGCAGGTGAAAACCGACCAGACGCTGAAAGTGGCACTGCTGCAGGGCAATGTAGCCCAGGAGCGCAAGTGGGACCCGGCCTACCGCGATTTCATCCTGCTGACCTACAAGAATCTCACCGAGCAGTCCTGGGACGCCGACATCGTCCTGTGGCCGGAAGCGGCCTATCCGGTGTTCCACCATGAGGCCGTCCAGTTCATCACCAATCTCGACGTGCGGGCGCGGGAGAAAAACGTGGCCATCGTCAGCGGCGTGCCGTTCTGGGAGCGCATCGAGGGCCGCGACACCTATTACAACTCGGCGTTCGTGATCGGCGACGGCGACGGCCTGTATCACAAGCAGAAGCTGGTGCCGTTCGGCGAATACGTGCCGCTGGAAGCCGTCATTCGCGGCCTGATTCCCTTCTTCAACCTGCCCATGTCCAGCTTCACCCGTGGCGGCGACAACCAGCCGGCGCTGGAGGCCAAGGGCCTGAAATTCTCCACCTATATCTGCTACGAGATCGTGTATCCGGAACTGGTGCGCGCCGAGGCGCAGGGCCGGGATTTTCTGGTGACCATCAGCAACGACGCCTGGTTCGGCCATTCCTGGGGTCCGCTGCAGCATTTCCAGATGGCGCGCATGCGGGCGCTGGAAACGGGCAAGTACCTGCTGCGGGGCACCAATACCGGCATCACGGCGATTATCGATCAGCAGGGGAAAGTGACGGCGCAAATACCGTCATTCAAAGAAGGTATCCTGCGCGGCAGTTTCCATCCGGTGAGCGGCGAGACGCCGTTCATGCGCTGGGGCTGGTGGCCGGTGCTGGGTCTGTGTTTCCTGCTGGTGCTGATCGGGATGGAACAGGGCTGGGGTCAGGCGCAGCGTTCGCAGGAGCGGCCGTTTTTCCGCTAGCAGACTCCGGCGCGGCAAAGCCGGCGTAGAACAGATCGTAGGTGAGCAGGCCCAGCCATTCGCGGATGGCATCACCGGAATCGGCGAGGGCTTCACGGTCGGGCACGAAGGCGCGGATGTCGGGATAGGCGGAACCGCGAAAGGCGGTGGGGGCCGGAATGACAGTGAGGCCCTGGGCCTGGAAGCATTTCACGGCGCGCTGCATGTGCCAGGCGTCGGTGACCAGCACAACGGTGTCGATGCCGGCCTGGCGCAGCAGCGGCGCGCTGAGGGTGGCGTTTTCCCAGGTGGTCCTGCTGCGGTTTTCCTGCCAGCGCACCGGGTGCCCCATGCGGTCCAGGATCAGCGCCATCAGGCTGGCCTCAGTATCGGGCGCACCCGGCGGACCACCGCCGCTGACCAGCACCGGCAGGGGATGACCAGTATCCGTGGCGCGGGTTGCCAGTTCTCCCGCAAAAAGGATGCGCCGCATACTGTTGTCGGACAGGTTGTAGCGGCCATACTCCCGCGCCGGACCGCGCATGCCGCCCCCGAGCACCACCATGGCACTGCGGGTGGGGTCGAGGGAAGACAGGCGGGCTATATCGAGCGGGGGATGGATTTCGATCCCCTGAAAAATGAGCATCTTCACCCAGGGCAGCGACAGCAGGACCAGCACTGTCAGGGAGAAAGCGGCGAGGCCCAGCCCCAGCCGCCGGTAACGACGCATGAGCAGCAGGCCCAGCAGCAGCAGGACAATATTCAGTGCCGGCGGCACGGCCAGCTGGGTGAGCAGACTGCGGATCAGCATGGGATTCCCTGTTTGTGATGCGAGTGCAGTTTAACGGCAGAAACCTCGGCCACCGAACGTTTCTGACCACAGTTTTTTTCATCTGCTCCCGGAGCAGTTTTTTCCCACATGGAGGTTTGGCATTACATGCAGGACTCAATCATTTCCACCCTTGAGAACATCCCCCTTCCCCGTCCGCTGGCGCAGATCCGCCGCGAGGTCTGGCGGCAGACCCGGCGCACCTTCGTCATGGCCTGCAATTCGCCGGCGAAGCCGCTGATCCTGAAATACCACAAGCCCACTTTCCTGTTCGCGGTGTACGGCAGCCGGCGCGACGTGAACGTCTATTACAGTCCGCTGCTGAAGCCGTTCATTCCGGAAATGGGCATCACCGCGACCCTGGCCCTGGGCGAGAAGCGTGGCATGGTGGTGGGCACGCGTACGCCGGTGGGCGATCTGGGCAGCGATCCGGAGGCGGTGCGCCGCTACCTGCACTGGATGCGCACATCGTTCCCGCAGGTGAAACGCATTGCGCTGGCGGGGCGTCTGCCGGTGCTGGCCCATCAGGCCGGCGTGGTGCTGGACGGACCCTTTGTGGAAGGCACGCTGGGCACCCGCTTCCTGATCGCCGACGTGGCCGCGCAGCTGCGCGCCCTGCCCGGCTACCAGAAGGAAACCACCATTGCGATTCTCGGTGGCGCGGGCCGCATCGGCGGCGCTTCCAGCCAGGATCTGCTGCGCCAGTTCAACCGCGTGATTGCCTTCGACAGCCGCTACGCCAATGACATGGAAACCCAGACCGGCCAGAGCACCCTGCTGCGCACCAGCAACCCGCAGCATCTGCGCACTGCCCGCCTGTTCATCGCCCTGCTGCCGCGCGGCGAGGATCTGCGTCCGCTGCTGCCGTACCTGCCGGCCGGCGCGCTGATCGCCGACGACACCCATCCCGGCATTCCGCCGGCACTGAACCGCGAGCTGTCCGCCCGTGGCATCCGCACCCTGAAGGCCGTGCTGCAGCATCCGGATTTCCGCCTGACGCCGCGCATGCCCAGCTGGGATGCCAGCCAGATTCCCGGCTGTCTGGTGGAGGCGCTGGTGCTGCACGACGCGCCGGCGCACCAGCCGCCGCCGGAGAGCCTGGACCACTTCAGCGACGCCGCCCGCGCCATGGGCTTCGGCGGTGCGCTGGTGGAACCCATCGCCGAGTGATCGGCGGTGGATTCCGGCAAGCCGGGTACAGTATCCTACGCGGCCTGATTACCCGCATTTTTCATTGCCAGCCGCCAAGAGTCCTATTCGATGGAAGAGATCTACCATCCGCAGTCGATTGAAGCCGAAGCCCAGCGTTTCTGGGAAGAGAACAAGTCCTTTCAGGTAACGGAGCAGGCCGATAAAGAGCCGTACTACTGCCTGTCCATGTTCCCCTATCCCAGCGGCCGGCTGCACATGGGACATGTGCGCAACTACACCATCGGCGACGTGATCAGCCGTTTCCAGCGCATGCTGGGCAAGAACGTGATGCAGCCGATGGGCTGGGACGCCTTCGGTCTTCCCGCCGAAAACGCCGCCATCAAGAATCAGGTGGCGCCCGCCAAGTGGACCTACGAAAACATCGAGTACATGAAGGGCCAGCTGAAACGGCTGGGCTTTGGCTACGACTGGAAACGGGAACTGGCCACCTGCCGCCCCGAGTATTACCGCTGGGAGCAGTGGTTCTTCACCAAACTGTACGAGAAAGGTCTGGTGTACAAGAAGATGGCCACCGTGAACTGGGACCCGGTGGACCAGACCGTGCTGGCCAACGAGCAGGTCATCGACGGCCGTGGCTGGCGCTCCGGCGCGCTGGTGGAACGCAAGGAAATTCCCCAGTGGTTCGTGAAGATCACCGACTACGCCGAAGAACTGCTGAATGACCTGGACCGGCTGGACCACTGGCCGGAACAGGTCAAAACCATGCAGCGCAACTGGATCGGCCGCTCCGAAGGCGTCGAGCTGGAATTCGACCTGCCGGGCAGCGCGCCGCTCACCGTTTACACCACCCGCCCCGACACCCTGATGGGCGTGAGTTACGTGGCCGTGGCCGCGCAGCATCCGCTGGCGAAGAAGGCGGCGGAAACCGATCCGGCCGTGGCGGACTTCATCGTCGAGTGCAGCCACAGCAAGGTGGCGGAAGCCGACATGGCGACGATGGAAAAGAAAGGTGTGTTCACCGGCCTGTATGTCCGTCACCCGATCACCAACGCCGACGTACCGGTGTGGGTGGCCAATTTCGTGCTGATGGAATACGGCAGCGGCGCGGTGATGGCCGTGCCCGGCCACGATCAGCGCGACTGGGAATTCGCGCAGAAATACCATCTGCCGGTGACGCAGGTGATCGCGCCGCTGGACGGCAGTGCCGTCGACCTGACCCAGGCCGCGTTCACCGAAAAAGGCCGCCTGATCAACTCCGGCGCCTTCGACGGCATGACCTCGCAGGAAGCCTTCATCGCAATTGCCGAATTCCTGGCGCAGCTGGAAAAGGGCCGCATCAAGGTCAATTACCGCCTGCGCGACTGGGGCGTGAGCCGCCAGCGTTACTGGGGCACGCCGATTCCCATGATCAACCTGGCGGACGGCACCGAAGTGCCCGCGCCGCCGGAACAGCTGCCGGTGCGGCTGCCGGAAGACGTGACCATGAACGGCGTGCAGTCGCCGATCAAGGCCGATCCCGAGTGGCGCAAGACCACCTACAACGGCCAGCCCGCCGAGCGTGAAACCGATACATTCGACACCTTCATGGAGTCGTCCTGGTATTTCGCCCGCTTCTGCTGCCCCGACGCCGACCAGATGCTGGACCCGGAAAAAGCCAACTACTGGCTGCCGGTGAACCAGTACATCGGCGGCATCGAACACGCCATCCTGCACCTGCTGTATTCGCGCTTCTTCCACAAGCTGATGCGCGATTTCGGTCTGGTGAAATGCAGCGAGCCGTTCGAGCGTCTGCTGTGTCAGGGCATGGTGCTGGCGGACTGCTTCTATCGCGAAGACGAGAAAGGCGGCAAGCACTGGTTCTCGCCCACCGACGTGGACGTGGCAACCGACGACAAGGGCAAGCCGGTGAAATTCACGCTGAAAAGCGACGGCCAGCCGGTGCTGTGGGACGGCATGAGCAAGATGTCGAAGTCGAAAAACAACGGCATCGATCCGCAGGTGATCATCGACCAGTACGGCGCCGACACCGTGCGCCTGTTCATGATGTTCGCCGCGCCGCCGGAGCAGTCGCTGGAGTGGTCCGACAGCGGCGTGGAAGGCGCCAACCGCTTCCTGCGCAAACTGTGGCGCATGGTGGGCGCGCATCTGGAAAAAGGCGCCGTGCCCGCGCTGGACAAAAACGCCCTGAACGACCAGCAAAAGGATCTGCGCCGCAAGCTGCACGAAACCATCGCCAAGGTGCGCGACGATTTCGAACGCCGTTATACCTTCAACACCGCCATTGCCGCCGTGATGGAACTCTCCAACGCCATGGCGAAGCTGGAGGACGACGGCGCACAGAGCCGCGCGGTGCTGCAGGAAGCGATCGAGGCCTGTGTGCTGATGTTGGCGCCGATCACGCCGCATATTGCGCACCGTCTGTGGGCGGAACTGGGCAAAACCGGCACCGTGTTGGATGCGCCCTGGCCGGCAGTGGACGAATCCGCCCTGGTGCGCGACAGCATCGAGGTGGTGGTGCAGGTGAACGGCAAGCTGCGCGGCAAGATTCAGGTGGCCGCTTCTGCCAGTGAAGATGACGTGAAAGCCGCCGCGCTGGCCAACGAAGCCGCGCTGAAATTCATGGAAGGCAAAACCGTGCGCAAGGTGATCGTGGTGCCCGGCAAGCTGGTCAATATTGTGGTGGGCTGAACATGAGCGCAGCGGCGAGAAAGGCACTTCAACTGGCGGGACTGCTGTC
Source organism: uncultured Moraxellaceae bacterium (assembly GCA_964491665.1). GTDB lineage: Bacteria > Pseudomonadota > Gammaproteobacteria > Pseudomonadales > Ketobacteraceae > Ch67. Next base: position 10,945 of record CAZBII010000065.1, on the reverse strand, counting down.
ACTGGCACTGATTCTGGCCAGCTGCGGCTTCCAGTTGCGCGGCGTGCAGCACTCCATCTCCAGCCGTTATGAAAGCGTGCGCCTGGTCACCAGCGGCAGCGACGAGCCGTTCTTCACCGCCATGCGCCAGCAGCTGAAAAATTCCGGCGTGAAAGTGAGTGACGACGCCATGGCCACGCTGGAAATTCTCTCCACCAAAAAGGACAAGCGCACCGCGTCCTACAGCAGCCGCGCCAAAAGTGCCGAGTTCGAATTGTTGAAGGACGTCGAGTTCCGCTTCCGCTACGACAACGACGAACTGATCGCGCCGATGACCCTGCAGGCCCGCCGTTCCTATCTGTACCGGGAAACCGCTGCGGTGGGCAAGGCGGAGGAAGAGCAGCTGCTGTGGCAGGAAATGGACAACGATCTGGCACAGCGCATCCTGCTGGCGCTGCAGCGCACCGTGCGCGATGAGGCGCCCGTCGAGCCCGAGGCCGCACCGTGAAACTGCGCCCCAACCAGGTGAAGGAACATTTCGCCAGGGGGCCGCTTCTGCCGGTCTACATTCTCAGTGGCGACGAACCGCTGCTGATGCAGGAAACCGCCGACCAGATCCGCGCCGAGGCCCGCAAGGCCGGCTTCAGCGAGCGCGAACTGTTCACGGTGGAAAACAATTTCGACTGGAACAACGTGCTGCAGTCCGGCAACAGCATGTCGCTGTTCGGCGACCGCAAGATCCTCGAAGTGCGCAACGAAAAAGGCAAGTTCGACGACGCGGCGAAAAAAGCCCTGCAAACCTACTGCGACAATCCCAATCCCGACAACCTGCTGCTGCTGATCATTCCCAAGGTCGACAAGAAAAACCAAACCGCAAAATGGTTCATGCAGCTGGAAAGCGTCGGCGCCTTCATCCAGGTGTGGCCGGTGGAAGCGGCGCAGCTGCCGCAATGGATTCACCAGCGCATGCGCGCCGCCAATCTGGAGCCAACGCGCGAAGCCGTGCAACTGCTGGCGGAGCGGGTGGAAGGCAATCTGCTGGCAGCGGCGCAGGAAGTGGAAAAGCTGATCCTGCTGCGGGGCGAAGGTCCGCTGGATGTGCGCGACATCGAAGAGGCCGTGGCCGATCACGCGCGCTACAACCTGTACGACCTGATGGACGAAGCGCTGCAGGGCAATTACAGCCACGCCATCCGCATGCTGAATTACCTGCGCGCCAGCGGCACCGAACCGCTCGCGCTGCTGTGGGCCGTCACCAAGGAACTGCGCGCGCTGGCTGGCATGTCGCACCTGATTGCCACCGGTCTGGCGCCGGCACGCGTGCTGCAGGATTATCGCGTGTGGGATAACCGCAAGGATCTGGTGCAGAACGCGCTCAAGCGTCTGCCGCTGCGCACGTTCCAGCACTGTCTGCTGGAATCCTCCCGCATCGACCAGTCCGTGAAAGGTGTCGGCGCCGGCGATCCGTGGGACGGTTTCACCAACATCATCCTGTGGCTGTCCGGCAAAATGAAACCGGGCCTGCTGGCACTGGACAGCTGACCGCCACTCCACGCCGGAGCACACATGACACAGTCACCCACCGCCCTGATTCCCATCGCCGACGGCTCCGAAGACATCGAATCCGTCACCATCATCGACGTGCTGCGTCGCGCCGGCGTCAGCGTTACCGTTGCCAGCGTTGCACCGGAAGGGCGTCTGCAGATCACCGCCGCGCGCGGCACCCGCATCGTCGCCGACACGCATCTGGATCAATGCGTGCAGCAGCCGTTCGATCTGATTGCCCTGCCCGGCGGCATGCCCGGCGCCACCCATCTGCGGGATTGCGCCGCGCTGATCCAGAAACTCAGGGAGCAAAAGCAGTCAGGCAAGTGGTACGCCGCCATCTGTGCCAGTCCCGCCGTCGTTTTTGCTGCCCATGACCTGGAAGCGGATGTCGCCGCCACCGCCTATCCGTCCTTCACGGCGCAGCTGCATCACTTCCGCGATGAACGCACCGTGGTGGACAGAAACTGCATCACCAGCCAGGGGCCGGGCACGGCGCTGGAATTTGCTTTGACGCTGGTGGAAGTTCTACTGGGGAAAGAAAAGCGCGAGCAGGTCGGCGCGCCGATGGTGTTGTAAAGTCGTTGCAATTCGGCGCTGCAATCAGCCGGCCTGGTCCCGGCTGCCATTGGCCACCGCCGGCAGCGCCGCCACGCTGAGCTGCTGCAACCAGTCGCTGAGCATCACCGGCTTCGCAACTGCGTAACCCTGCATCCAGTCCACCCCGATCGCTTCCAGCTTGCGCGCCACTGCCGGATTTTCCACGCACTCGGCAACGGTCTGTTTGCCCAGCACATGCCCCACCTCGTTGATGGATTTGACGATGGCGAAATCCATTGCGTCATTTTCACTGTCACGCACGAACTGGCCGTCGATCTTGATGTAATCCACCGGCAGACCTTTCAGATAACCAAAGGTGGACAGCCCGCCGCCGAAATCATCCAGCGCAAAGCGGCAGCCCAGCGCTTTCAGGCTTTCGATAAAATGCTTGGCGCGTGACAGATTGGTGATGGTGGAGGTCTCGGTGATTTCAAAACAGATATGGCGCGTGGGCAGCTGCATGTCCGTCATGCGCTGGGTGATGAAGTTGAGAAATTCATCGTTGGTAACCGACTGTCCCGACAGGTTGAGGTTGAACACCCAGCCCTGCCGCGCCAGCTGCGGATTCTGCTGCAGCAGATTCGCCAGCTGCACGAACACCCAGCGGTCCAGCATGGTGGCCATGTTGTAGCGTTCCGCCGCCGGCAGAAACAGGCGCGGCACAATCCACTCGCCATCCATGCGCCGGTAGCGAATCAGCAATTCCAGATGACGTTCGCCACCGGGCTGCGGTTTCATCGCCACGATCTCCTGCACCGCCAGCGCAAAACGGTTTTCGCGAATGCCGCGCGGAATCCGTGTGACCCACTGCATTTCACCGCGCCGCTGCTCCAGATCCTTGTCGTTCTCGCGATAGACATGAATCCGGTTGCGGCCAGCCTCCTTCGCCGCATAACAGGCCGAGTCCGCCGCGCTCATCAACGCCGTTAGATTGGTGGTCTCCTGCGCAATGGCCACCACGCCGATACTGACGCCCACATGATACGGACGCCGGTTCCACACGAACTGGTGTTCCGCGATGCGGTCGCGCACCGTGCTCGCCAGCTGCAGCACTGCATCCAGTTCACAGTTGCGGATCAGCAGGCCGAATTCGTCGCCGCCCAGCCGCGCAATCACGCCCTGCCCGTCCACTGTTTCCTCCAGCAAACGGCCCAGCTGCCGCAGCAGTTCATCGCCGGCGGCGTGGCCGCAGGTGTCGTTGATGACCTTGAACATGTCCAGATCCAGATAGCACAGCGCGTGCGACATTTTCAGCGTGCCGGCTTCGTAAATCGCATTCACCAGTTCCGCTTCGAACTTGCGCCGGTTGATCAGGCCGGTCAGCGAATCGTGCGCCGCGTGATAGGCCAGCCGGTCCGACAGCTCGCGAATGTCGGTGATGTCTTCCGCCACCACCAGTACTTCGGTTTTCTCCTGCGTCGCACCCATGGCCCGCAGCGAATCACGCACCCACAGCTGGCGACCATCGGCGCACAGCTTGCGCGCCTCGAACACCTGCACGCGGCCCGGCGATTCCAGCGCCAGCCGCAGTGCATCCTGCAGTTCAATGCGCGATTTTTCTTCCATCAGCATGCCGTAGGAACGACCCACCAGATCCGAAGGTGAATACCCGAGATGCTCGGCACCGAACTGGTTGACCGAGCGGATAACGCCGTCGCGATCGAGGGAAAAAAACATCGCGGGATTGTTGTGGTACAACTCGCGATAGCGCTGCTCGCTCTGCTGCAGCACGCTGCGGGTACTGTCCTGCTCCACGGCAATGCCGGCCAGCCGCGCCACCCGATCGAGGAATTCACTTTCTTCCAGCGCCGGGTGGCAGCGGCGATCGAAATACAGCGCAATGGCGCCCAGCACACTGCCATGACGGTTTCGGATGGGCAGCGCCCAGCAGGCTTTCAGCGGAATGTCGCGCAACAGCAGCAGGTAAGGGCGCCAGTCGGGATGCTGGCTGATGTCATCCACCAGAATCGGCGTGTTGAAATAGATCGCGGCACTGGCGCTCACCGCGCGCGATCCCACTTTCACACCCGCGAGAAAATCCAGCAGGCGGCCATCCAGATTGTGCTGTGCAATCAGTTCCGGATTCACGCCGGATTCATCCACCAGCGCAATCAGGCAGCCGGCATCCAGAAACCGCACTCCCAGCAGTTCCACCGCCAGCTGCATCACCTCGCTGACCCGCGCACCGCTCGTCATGCGTTCCAGCAGGCGCTTTTCATTCACCAGAATGTCGTGGGCAATTTTTTCCGCATCCACATCGGAAATGGAGCCGGCCATCAGCACCGGCTCACCCTTCGCGTCCCATGTGGCCTGCCCCTGCACGCGATACCAGCGGATCTGGCCGGACTTGTTGCGCATGCGGAATGCCACGTTCAGCGGCACACGGCGTTGCAGATGATCGCCACAGGCACGCAGCAGATCATGGCGGTCGGCAGGAAGGATACGCCGCAGCCAGAAACGCAGCGACGATGGCAGCTGGTCAAACTGGTCGAAACCCAGCAGCGACTTGAAGCGGCTGGAATGGCGGAAATGACGCTCGGCCGGCTCCCACTCCCAGATGCCGTCCGTGGTGGCCTGCGCAATCAGCGACAGCCGGTCCTCGCTTTCCTGCAGCCGTTTTTCACTGCGCGCCTGCTGCTGCACCCGCTCCTGCAACTGCCGGTTGGCCTGCGCCAGCGCCTGCATGCGCTCCTGCACCGTGTGCTCCAGACGCTGGTTCAGGCTCACCAGCCGCCGGCTCAGCCAGCGCCGTTCCAGTACCGCGCCGTTCATCGCATACACGCTGACCGCCACCACGCACACCAGCAGCTGCAGCTCCAGCAGTCCCGCATGCAGATTCTGCCCGGAAAAGATGCCAGTGCCGGTCAGAGTGCGATACAGCGTCACCGCGAAGAACGCGAACATCAGCAGACTGACTTCGCGCGGATGAAAGGCCAGCGCCATCCACACGAACAGCGGCAGCATCACGAACATCGGCGGAACCGGCAGGGCAAAACGGGAACCGGGCGCAAACCAGAGATTCAGCACCAGCATGAACACGGCGGCGAAAATGAGCATCTGCGCCACCTGCTGACCGCTCCAGTGCAGCTGCTGCGGCCGCAACCAGTTCAGCACCACCGGTGCAATCACCAGCAGCGCCGCCAGATCGCCCAGCCACCAGGTGAAAAAGAAATTCAGCGCAATCTCGATGCCGGAAGACTGCCCCAGCAGCGTCAGCACCGCGATGGCCGCCGCCAGCGCACTGCCCGCCAGACTGCCGGCCAGATACACCAGCACGCCGCGCAATGACAGAAAGGGATATTCAGAACTGAAACGGCGGATCAGATAAACCGCCAGCACCGCCTCGCAGGTGTTGCCCAGCGCCACGCCACTGGCCGCACCGATCGCCCACTGCAGCGGACCGGACTGGGTGACCCACAGCGCCTGATACAGATTGGCCGCCAGCGCTCCCAGAAACACACCGGGCAGCATGCGATTGCCGTGCAGCAGCACCAGCGCCAGCGCAATTCCTGCCGGCGGCCACACCGGCGTGGCATTGGTGCCGGGCAACGCCAGTATCAAGCCGATGCGGGAACACGCAAAATACAGTGCCGCCACCCCCAGGGTAACGCCCACCCATCTGACCACGGCCATTCAAGGCTCCTGTTCATTCCATCGAAAGCGATCACGACAGCGCACTGTGCTCGTCAATTGTAAGCATAGTTTACGCACACCGGGTTGCCGCAACGAAAGCTGCCGATTGGCAAGCCGGTTCACTATATAATCGGTACTTTGCATTCTTCGGGGCACCCCATGAGCATCATCCGCGCACGCGACGCCGAACAAAAACAACAGCGCAAACAGACCCTGCTCGACGCCGGCTGGCAGATCTTCCTGGACAACGACGGCCAGCTGCCTTCCGTCGCCCAGATCTCCACCCGCGCCGGCCTGGCCAAAGGCACCTTCTACATCTACTTCAAAACCAAGGAAGAACTGTTCGTGGAACTGGTGGCGACCGCCATGGACGGGCTGTTTCTCAAACTCAACACCTATCTCGACCAGCCGGAAGTCACCCTGCGCGGCAGCATCGACGTCTTCATCCATGCGGTCGACCGGCGCGCCCCCATCATCCAGCTCGGCCCCATGCTCACCGGCGTACTGGAAAAGAATACCGACCCGGACATCATCCTCGGCTTCAAGCGGCGGCTGGTAGCCAACCTCAATCACAGCGGCCAGAAGCTGGAACAGCGCTTTCCCGGCCTCTCCACCCGCACCGCCGCCCGCACCCTCATGCGCAGCTACGCCATCCTGCTGGGCATCGCCCAGATCCTGCCGTCCAGCACCGGTGTCGACACCCTGCTGCAGCAGGAGGAATTCGATCCGATCCGCCTGAGTCTGGCGGAGGACGCCGCCCCCATCATCGAACTGCTCTGGCAACAGGCGATGCAACCGTGACCAGACCCGCAGCCCTGCTGCTTGCGGCACTGTTCTGGCTGGCCTCCGGTTGCGCCACCCTGGCCATCGCCGACTTCGACCAGCGCTTTGGCACGCCCGACCCCACCCGCTACGACCGGCCACTGGCTACCGGCAGCGTCGACTACTGGCGCGATGTCAAACCCGTGCTGGACAGCCGCTGTGTGGTCTGCCACGCCTGCTACGATGCCCCCTGCCAGCTCAAGCTCGGCTCCTGGGAAGGCATCAGCCGCGGCGCCCACCCCGACAAGGTCTACAACGGCGAACGCCTGATTGCCGCCAATCTCACCCGCCTGTTCGAAGACGCCCACACCACCGCCCAGTGGCGCGACAAAGGCTTCTTCCCCGTCCTGAACGAACGGACCAACACACCCCAGGCCAATCTCGAAGGCAGCACCCTCGCCCGGATGCTGCTGCTCAAACAGGATCACCCGCTACCCACCGATCCCCTGCTGGCGGACAGCTTCGATCTCGAACTCAACCGCAGCCAGCAGTGCACGCGGGTGGAAAAATTCAGCGACTACCGCGAGAAATACCCCCTGTGGGGCATGCCCTACGGCCTGCCCGGCCTGGCCCCGCGCGAACACAACGTTCTGCTGCAATGGGTGAAGGACGGCGCGCCCTACCAGCCGCGCAATCCCGTCACTTCCGCCCTGCAGCAGCAGATCGACCAGTGGGAAGCCTTCCTCAACCAGGACTTCCCCAAGGCGCAGCTGATGAGCCGTTACCTGTTCGAGCACCTGTATCTGGCCCACCTGCACTTCCCGGATGTCACCGCCGCCGGCACCACGCCCGTGTTCTTCGATCTGGTGCGTTCCGCCACTCCGCCCGGCCAGCCGGTGCAGCGCATCGCCACCCGCCGCCCGTTCGACGATCCCGGCGTCGCCCGCGTCTACTACCGCCTGCAGCCGGTACGCGAAGCCATCGCCGCCAAGATCCACATGCCCTACCGCCTCGACGCCGCCCGCCTGCAGCGCTGGCAGGACCTGTTCCTGAAACCGGTCTACGCCGTCACCGCCCTGCCCTCCTACAAAATCGAGGAAGCGTCCAACCCCTTCATCACCTTCCGCCAGCTACCCACCCAGGCCCGCTACCGCTTCCTGCTGGACGAAGCCCAGTACAGCATCATGAATTTCATCAAGGGGCCGGTGTGCCGGGGCCAGCTTGCCCTCAACGTCATCAACGACCACTTCTGGGTAGTGTTCGTCGATCCCGACCTGGCCTCCGCCGATCTCGATTCCAATTTCATGGCCGAACAACTGCAGCAGCTGGAACTGCCGGCGGAAGCCGAAAGCACCGTCAGCCCGCTGCGCTGGCTCAAATATGCGGAGAAGGAAAAGCGCTACCTGGAAGCCAAATCCCGTTTTCTCAATGAAGCGGTCAAGGGCCACCTGCCGCTGGACCTGAACCTGCTGTGGGACGGCGATGGCCACAACCAGAACGCCGCCCTCACCATCTTCCGCCACTCCGACAGCGCCAGCGTGGAAAAGGGTCTGCTGGGGGAACGGCCGCAGACCGCCTGGGTGCTCAACTACCCGCTGCTGGAGCGCATCCATTACCTGCTGGTCGCCGGCTACGACGTCTATGGCAACGTTGGCCACCAGCTGTCGAGCCGCATCTACATGGATTTCCTGCGCATGGAAGGGGAATTCAACTTCCTCGCCCTGCTGCCCAAAAAACAGCGCGAAAAAGTGCGCCGCCAGTGGTATCGCGGCAGCGTGAATGAAGTGAAGGAATACGTGTACCAGAGCGGCAACCGCTTCGACGGCGAGACTGCCATCCGCTACCAGACCGGCCAGCCGCTGACCGAACTTTACGGCCTGCTGCAGCAAAAACTGGCGCCAGTACAGAGCCAGCAGCACAGTCTTGCGCACGGTTTCAGTGATCCCGCCAGCCTCGCCGCGCTGCAGGCCATCGGACAATTGCGTGGCACCAGCGCCGCCATCCTGCCGCAGACCCTGTTCATCCGGGTGGACGGCCTGCAGCAGACCCACTACTACACCCTGCTGCACCACAACGCCTACAGCAACATCTCGCACATCTTTCTGGAGGACAACCGGCGCCGTCCCAAGGAGGACACCGTGTCGCTGGAATACGGCCTGATCGGCGCCTATCCCAGCGCGCTGCTGCAGGTGCCGCAGGCAGAACTGCCCCGGCTCGCCGCGCAGCTGCAGAACCTGAAAGATGAAACCGGCTACCGGCAGCTGCTCGACCGCTTTGGCGTGCGTCGCACCCATCCCGGTTTCTGGGCCTTCAGCGACCAGTTGCATGCCGCCTGGTGGCAGGCACAGCCACTGGAATCCGGCTGGCTGGACTACAACCGCCTGGAAAACCGCTGACCGCCACTGAGGAGGGAACACCCGATGCATACCGTTCTGCACGCACTGTCCGCCGCCCTGCTGCTGATGCTGGCCAGCCTGACCGCCCAGGCAGCGGAACTACCTTCTGCCAACGAGATCCAGTCCTCCGCCCGCCAGTATTACGACACCAAGGGTGAATGGGCCGGGCAGTTCGTCATCCAGCAATTCCTGCGCAGCCGCATCGAAGCGCTCGGCCCCGACCACTTCATCGCCCACCTCGAATACCAGTGGGCCTTCCGCCTGATGCCCGACAAGACCGGCACCGACGAACGCGCTTTTGAATTCCGCTTCGCAAACGGTCGCTGGCAGGTGGTGAGTATGGGTGGCAACCATTCCGGCAAGCTCTAGCGACTGGCCAACAGCCGGCTGCCGATACAAAACACAGGCACAAAAAAACGGGGCATCAAGCCCCGTTCTTCATTCTGTTGCAGCGGATGATCTTACTGCTGCGAGGTCATCGCCATGCCGTCATTGACCGGCTCCTTGATGAAGGCAAATTTCGCGCCCTCATGTTTTTCCAGTGTGGCGGTGTGCAGGTTCTTCATGGTCTTGAACGGCATGTCATAAGTGAACATGTCCAGCAGCCAGCCCTGCACCTTGCCACCGGGATTGAAATCGACGGTGTAGCTCACCTCCACCAGACCCTGTCCCTTCGGCACCAGCTTCCACTCAGCCTGGAACAGCGGCGCCCGGATCATGTTTTCGTCTTCCGACAGGTATTGCGGCTCGGACACCACTTTCTTGGTCACCACCAGCGTTTTCGGGTCCTGCTCCCACTTGGAATAGAGCACGTTGTCGCGATCCCGCTCCGGCCAGGGCGAATCGATCACGGTATAGGTCAGGCTTTCCTGCGGACTGATGTCCTTGATTTTTTCGGATTTGGAAACCATGTCCATCCAGGCGGGGAACTGGTTGTTGTCCGACAGGAACGACACCAGGCTCGACAGACTGGCCTTCACTTCGGACACCACCTTCACGGTTTTCATGGGGCTGCCCTGTGAAAGGCTTGAATACAGCTGAACACCTTCCTCATCGATTTCCAGCTGCCAGGCAAACCCCAGCGAAGACAGCATCAACATGGAAGAGGCAACTGCGGCACGCGCAAAGCGTCCTTTGAAAAATGACATATCCCTGATCCCTCCAGGCCGTTCTTGTTTTGCGATAAAAAACTTTATTGTTATGACCGCTCCCCGCGCTGCGGGTACCACGTCCGTGCAGTCAGATGTGCCCTCAAGAGTACGCAATGACCTTCACAAACACAACATCAAACGGGTTACCACTTTGTAATTAAAAAGGGGAGCCGAAGCTCCCCTTTTTGGTTTCAGGCACTTGGATGCGCCAGGAGTGACCGTCCGGTTCACTCCCCGCTCTGGCCGGCAGCCAGATCGGACAGTGCTTCCTTGATGGACAGCTTGATGCGGCCGCGGTTGTCCACGTCCAGCACCTTCACTTTCACCATCTGGCCTTCTTTCAGGAAGTCGGCCACGTTGCTGACGCGCTCCTCGGCGATCTGGGAAATGTGCACCAGACCGTCAGTGCCCGGCAGGATGTTCACGAAGGCGCCGAAATCAACAATCTTCGCCACCTTGCCGTCGTAGATGCGGCCTACTTCCGCTTCCGACACGATGCCTTCGATCTTGGTCTTGGCCAGTTCGGCAGCAGTCGCGTTCTCACCGTAGATGCGCACCTGGCCATCGTCAGAGATATCGATCTGGGCACCGGATTCCTCGCAGATCTGGCGAATCACCGCGCCACCCTTGCCGATTACGTCGCGGATCTTGTCCGGGTGGATCTTGATGGTCAGGTATACCGGCGCATCCTCGGAAATAGTGCCACGGGCACTGGCCAGAACCTTGTTCATCTCGCCCAGAATGTGCAGGCGGCCTTCACGGGCCTGGTTCAGGGCCACTTCCATGATCTCTTCGGTGATGCCGGTGATCTTGATGTCCATCTGCAGGGCGGTGATACCGTTGGCAGTACCGGCCACCTTGAAGTCCATGTCGCCCAGG
>CAZBII010000064.1:0-22447 GCA_964491665.1 uncultured Moraxellaceae bacterium | reverse complement strand
GGATTGAATTCGAGGAACAGGTTTTCCAGCGTGTCGCCCAGTTCGGTTTCGATCTGCTGGCGGATGGCGGGAAAAGGCTCGATGCGGGCCTGGTCCTGCAGGACGGCCAGTTCGTCCACCCAGGCCTGCGGCAGCACGTCGGCACGGGCGGACAGCAGCTGGCCGACCTTGAGGAAGGCGCCGCCCTGCTCCAGCGAGGTGTCGCGGAAACGGCGGGCGTTGGCGCGGTGCAGTTTTTCCAGCGCGGCGGGCAGCTGGCTGCGGCGGATGAAAGCGGAGCGGGTGCCCCACAGACGGTAGCTGGTGGTGACCCTGGCCAACATCCAGCCGGTTTTGGACAGGCGCTTCAGACGCAATGGCCAGAGGGCGGCTTCATCAGCCAGGGCCTGGTATTCGTCGCGCAGGCTATCGGCACCTTTGGCCACGGCACGGGCAGTGGCCAGGGCCTGTTCCGCCAGTTCGCGCCCCTGCCAGACGGTTTGTTCAACGGCCCCCAATGCGGATTCCATGACGGCCAGCCAGGCCTTGATGCCGGCATCGCGGCGGGCGGGATTGGATGCGTTGGTGATGGTGTCCATGCTGGGCCTCCCGGCACATATTGTCATTTTTTGTAGTACAAGCCTGTTGCAAAAAAACCGGAATCGGAATTCCGGTGTGGATGGAGCGGGTGTTGCTTACAGCTGTTCGATGCAGGCCGGGCACAGCCAGAGGGCCGGTGCGCCCGGCTGGTTGCTGATGCCGCGAAAGGCCCGCTTGCCCCGCCCCAGGGCGATGCCGCAGGCGGCACATTCGCCGGGGCGGTTGACGATCACATCCTGCCAGGCATCGACGGCATCGAGTGGATTACCGACTGCTGGCTCCTGCTGGCCGGCTGCCGCAGCCCCGTCAGTAACGGGCGCGCTGGCATCGTCTTTCAGGCTCTCGCCCCGCGCACTGGCCGCCAGCTTGCGGGCGTCGCGGGCCACGTTTTCCACCAGAGCGCTGGAATCGGCAACGATGCCGTCCACCAGCTTGAAGGTATCTTCCAGCACGTTGCGGATCAGGTGGGAGACGGTCATGCGCTTGCGTTCGGCGGCGTCCTTGAGGGTGTTTTCCAGATCCTTGGGAACGCGGGTCTGGATCACCCGGTCCTTGCGCTCGTCCTCGGTGGCGGGACGGCGGCCACGGCCGCTGCGGCCTTCCTGATCGCCGGTGCCGCCATCGGTTCCCGTGCGGCTGCGGTTGTTGCGGCTGTTGCGAAGATGTCGGGCCAAGGGGTCAACTCCAGAATTGTTGTAGTACAAAATATGGGAAGGCAGCGGGGCTGTCAACCCGGCCGGATGCGCGCCGGTCAGAATTCGCGTTGATCAGAATTCAAAGGTGTACAGCAGATCGAGGGCGCTGGCCAGGCCGCTGACCGCTTCCAGGAACAGGTTGTCGCGCAGGCGGTAGCGCAGGGTGAGGGTGTTCACCGGCTGGAACATGCTGATGCCATACGCCAGATAGGTGCGCCGCGACAGGTAGCCGGACACCTGCACTTCGGTCTGCTGGCCGCTGCCGCTGGTGCCCATCTGCAGGTCCTGGATGCCGACCTTGCTGGCCACGTTGCGCACCATGCCCTGCCCGCCCTGCAGGCTGAGACTGAGCAGCGCGTTCTGCACCATGGTGTTGTCCTCGGCGGTGCCGGTGCCCGGCGCCTTGCCGGTGATGATGTAGTAGAGGATCTGGCTGTCCGGCAGGGACGGTTCCGAGAACAGGGTGGCCACCGGCTCCGAGGCCGGCCCGATGACGCGCAGCCCTGCCACCACGTCGTCCACTTCGCGAATGGCTTCCAGGCTGAGGAAGGGCTGGTCGAGCGGGCCGTTGAAGAGGATCTTGCCGCGGCGGATGGTGAGCTGCTGGCCGTAGCCGGTGTAGCTGCCCTCGGCCACGTCGATGGCTCCGCGCCCGATCAGCAGGCCACTGGCGTCCTGCAGGACGCGGACCTGGCCCTTGAGTTTGACGTCACCACCAAAGCCGCGCAGGCGCAGCCGGTCCTTGACGATGACGGTGAGATCGGTGGTCATGGCGAGGCGGGTAGTGGCCGGCAGCGCTGCGCCCTCCTCGTCCACGAACACCACGTCCGCCGAGGTGCCCACCGCATCTGCCGGCAGTTCCTTGATCCAGACGAAGCCGTCGTTGAGGGCGAGCGTACCACCCAGATGGATCTGGTGGGCGTCCATTTCCAGGGTCAGGTCAGGCTGCATTTCCAGGATGAAATCCGGCGGCTGGCGCACGGCGATGTTGCGGCCGTGCAGTTGCAGGGCGGCTTTCCAGCCGGTATCGGGCGCCAGTTGCAGCTGGCCGGTGAGATCGGCCGTGCCGTCGCCGCTGGCCAGGGTGCCCTGCAGTTCGCCCTGGTCGCCGCTAAAGGTCAGGCGGGCGTCGAGATCGTCGATACCCAGGGGCAGCTGCGGGGTCTGGGCCTGCAGATTCTGCACGGTCGCGGTGCCGTCGATGCGTGGCGCCGCCAGCGGGCCGTGGATATGGGCCTGGGCGCCGGCGAGGCCGCTCAGGTGATTGAGGCGGGGAAACAGGGGCGCCAGCACGCCGAGATTGAAGGCGTCCAGCTGGCCGGTGAAATCGAGGGGAAACTCCGGCTGGTCAAGGGCGATGCGGGCCTGGGCGGTGCCATTGCCCAGATGGGTGGAGGCCAGTTCCAGCCGGGTGTCGAGTTTTTCCTGCGCCAGTGTCGCTGCCAGATGCAGGTTCTGGAACGGCAGCGAGAGTGGCGCGGGCTGGTCGGTGCGCTCCAGCACCAGGGCACCGCCGTCGGCGCGGGCATCGAGATTCAGGCGCAGGTCGCGGCTCTTGAGGCGGGCGTCGGCCTGCGCGGACAGGCGGCCCTGCACGCCCAGACCGTCCGGCAGCCAGGGTTGCAGGCTGCCCGCCAGATCCAGATCGGCACTGGCCTTGCCCTGCAGGCCGGTCGGCGCGGCGTAGGTTGCCTCCAGACAGACGTTGCCCAGTTCGACCGCTGCACCCTCGCCGCCCGCCGGCCGGCTGCCCAGCCAGCAGCCCTGCTCCAGCCGGACACGCCCCTGCTTCCAGCTGAGCGCCAGCGGGGTTTCGCCCTGCCAGTGCAGGTCCGGCGGCAGCTGGAAACGGTTTGCGATGCGGGCACTGCGGCCGCTGAAGGTGGCCTGGATCTCGCCGCCGCTGAAGCGGTTGCGCTTCTGGCCACGGCGCCAGATTTCCAGGGCAGACAGCTGCAGGTCGCCGTTCAGCTGCGGGTCCCGCCAGTGGCCGTTGAATTTCAGATGGGTGCTGAGAGTGCCCTTGAGGCGCAGGTCGGGGTCGAGCCAGGGTTTGAGACGCACCAGATCCAGCGCGCTGATGTCGAGGGTGGCTCGGCTGCGCTGCTGATCGAAACGGTGATCGAGGCTGGAACAGAGCATGGCCTTGCCGTCTTCCAGACAGTTGCTGTCGACGACCAGCCGCCGCGCCTGCTGCTGCCAGCGCACGCGGGCCGGCTCCCGCAGACGCAGGGACCAGTCCTGATGCAGCTGCAACGCCAGCGCGGTGACTTCGCCCTGCCAGTCGAAGGTGTCGGGATTCAGGCGACCGCTGGCCTGGGTGTCGAGGCTGTGCTGGTCGAGCCGGGTGCGCAGGCTCAGCTTGTGGGAGGCGGCGGTGCCAGCCAGCTGCAGATCCAGATCGTGCAGGGATTCGCTGCCGGTGTTGAGGGTTCGGGCGCGGGCGTCCAGCTGCATCTGGCGGAAACTCACCGGGGCGACGCGGGCCTCCAGTTCCAGCTGCTGCAGCTGCACGTCCGCCAGCGCCAGTTCGGCACTGCGTCCCTGCACGGTGAACAGGGGATCGGCCGCCGGACCTGTTATACGCAGGCTGCCCTCGAGCCGGCCTTTGGCATTCGGAGCCAGCAGCGCCGGCTGCGCCAGCGCCAGTTCGCCGCTGACATCCCACTGTTCTTTCAGCCAGCCGTTCACCTGCACCCGGTTGCCGCCCCAGCGTGCGGCAATGGCATCCAGCTGCAGTTCGCCGCTGCGATTCAGCCGCAGCCCGCCCTGGGCCGTCAGCGGCGCGCCGGCATATTCGCCCTCCAGCCGCTGCAGCTGCAGCGAGGTGTCGAGGCCGGCGGTCTGGGCATTGCCCGCCAGCGCCAGCGGCGGCAGTCCGGGAATCGCCAGATCGGCATTGACGCTGCCGCGCAGTTGCAGACCGGCCAGATTGCCCTGCCCGCTCAGCTGGATGCGCTGCTCCTGCCAGCCCTCCAACGGCGGCACATAACGGCCCGCCAGAGTCAGTGCCAGCGGCCATTCCGAGCGCATGTCCAGCGTGCCGGACAGGGACGCCTCCGCCACGCCGAGAAAGGTATCCGCCATCGACGCGCGCAGCTGCTCCACCGTCACCCGGCTGCCGGACCAGCGCGCCTGCAGCTGCACCGGGCCGATAAAGGTGGTGTGGGTGTCGGTGACGATGCGGATTTCGCCGAGGAACAGCTGCTGGATATTCAGGTGCCAGGGCAGCACCAGCAGCGGCAGGGGAATCGCTTCATAGGGTTTGCGGCCGTCGTAATCGTATTCGCCACCGGGCGGGATTTCGATACGCAGGGAACCGGCAGCGACGCTGTCGATGCAGAAAGTAGTGCGCAGCAGGCAGCGCGGATTCCAGACCGTGGCAATGCCTTCCAGATGCACCACCACCCCGCTGTCGTCGCGCCAGATCACGCGACTGGCGCGCAGGCCGCTGGCGAGTGTGCCGCCGGGATCATCCACCGTCAGTTGCGGCCACACATCACTGAGCGTGCCCAGCACCAGACGCGCGCCGGGCGCGGTAAACAGCAGAAACACCAGCAACAGCAGGACCAGCAGCAGCGGCAACGCCACACTCCAGGCGCTCCAGCGCAGCACCCTGCCGAACACCGCCACCATTACAGAACGGTTCCCATGGTGAAGTGAACGCGGAACTTGCCCTCGGTTTCGCCGTTCTGCGCCTGCGCCACGTCCAGACTCAGATTGCCCACCGGCGACAGCCAGCGCACGCCGGTGCCGATGCCGGTGTAGATCGGCTGGTTGCTTTCATCGAGCGCGCCGCCGTGGTCCACAAACAGGGCCGCCTGCCATTCCGGCAGCACGCGGTAGAGATATTCCGCACTGCCCAGCAGCAGCCGGCTGCCGCCCACCAGCGCGTCGTTGGCATCGATCGGCGACAGCGAGTTGTAGTCGTAACCGCGAATGCTCTGGTCGCCGCCGGCGTAATAGCGCACGCTCACCGGCACCTGGGTGAAATCACCGCTCCAGATCATGCCCGCCTGCGAGCGCAGCAGCAGCTGCTGGCGTTCGCTGAGCGGGAACAGGAATTTCGCCAGCCCCTGCAGCCGCACATATTCCGTGTCGGAGCCGATCGCCGGATCGGAAAATTCCAGATCCACACTGAATTTGTGTCCGCGCTCCGGATGCAAGCCGCCGTCGGCCGTTACGTGGCTGAAGCTGATGCCGGGCGCCAGATAGAACGCGTCGCTGGGGCGCTGCTCGACAAACTCGCCATCCACAAAACCGTTTTCATGCTTGACGTTGGTGAACAGCGTGCGCTGCCAGTTACCCCACACCTGCTGCTGCCGGCTCACACCGTACGACAGCAGGCTGTATTCGTTGTCCTCGAATTTCTCTTCCAGATAACCGGCCTGCAGCAGCCAGAAATCCAGACCCGGTTTGCCATCGGGAATCTTGTACTGCGCGGTGGTTTCGCGCTTGGGTTCCGACAGCGACGACGCCAGCTGCAGCGAGTGCCCGCGCGTATTGAGCAGAGGCTTGAGCCAGCCCAGCTTGATGCGCGGCCCGGTGTCGGTGCCGTAACCCAGCCCCACGCTCACGCGGTTGTGCTGGTTGTCCTGCAGATCCACCTGCACCGGCACCACGGCTTCACCGCCGGCCTGCGCACTGCCTCGCTGCGGATTCAGCGACACCGACTGGAAATAGCCGGAATCCAGCAGGTTGCGGTTCAGCTGCGTCATCTTGGCTTCTTCATAGGGATCGCCCGGACGGAACGGCACGAAGCGCTGCAGCTTTTTGTCCTTCAGCCGCGACTTGCCGAAACTCACCGCGCCAAACCGGTAGCGCTCGCCGGTATCGAATTGCAGATCCACATCCGCTGCGCGGCCGGCGCGATCCACCAGCAGCCGCTGGCGGCGAAAATCCGCGTCGAAATAGCCGTTGTTCATCGCCGTCAGACGCAACTGCTTCTTGAGAATTTCATATTGATCGTGCTGCAGGGGAGTGTCGGCTTTGGGGGAATAGCGGGCCAGCACATCAAGGATCAGTGGATCGGCAGCGCCGGCACCGGACAGCTGCACGGCGGTGTTGCGCCAGCGCACCGGCTCGCCGGGCCGCACCTGTACACGGACAGTGCCGCTGTCGTCATCGCCGTCGACACTGACATCAATTTCCGCTTCGTAATAGCCCAGCGCTTCCAGTCCGACGCGTGCACTGCGCCGGATCAGCGCCAGCTGGCGGCGCGCCTCGGTGCCGGAACGGATGCCGAGCCGCTCGATGTGGCGGCGCACATTGCGGGCCACTGCGGTTTCCACCCCCTCCACCTTGATTTGCAGGGGATCGGTGTTGAGCAGTTCCGGCTTGAGCAGATTGCCGTCCTCAAACCACGAACTGCCAAACCAGTCGGCCTGGACCAGAGCCGGCAGCAGGCACAGCAGCACCAGCAGACCGGGCCTGCAACCAACCGGCCGCGCCCACCCACGCCACTGCCTGCAAACCTGTGCCCGATACCGTTGCGCCAAAAAAAACTCCGCCCCTTTCCGCTGTCTGGTGTCCACAACGGCGCAAGATTACCACGATTTTCCGGCACGCCTGCCCCTGCACTCCCCGGCCGGTTGCTGCGCCACATTTCCTGCCGCTGGCAGCCGCGCAAGTTGTGATAAGCTGCGCCCTCGACGCGACCACAAGCATTCCGGACACATGAACACATCCTATTCCAGCTATCCCTCCGCCAGCCTGTTCAAGCGCCTGGCTTCCATGGTGTATGACCTGCTGATCCTGGTGGCCATCTGGCTGCTGATCGGCTTCCTCTACATGAAACTGTATGAAGTGGTGACGGGCATCCCCGCCAACACGGAAGATCCCGCCTACAGTAGCCAGCTGCCGTACACGCTGTTCCCGCTGATGCTGCTGGGCACCTTCGCGTTCTACGCCTGGTTCTGGACCCACGGCGGACAGACGCTGGGCATGCGGGCCTGGCGTCTGCAGGTGGTGGATGCGCATCTGGACGGCCGGCCGCTGCGGCTGATGCAGTGCCTGAGCCGGTTTCTGATGGCGGTGATTTCGCTGTCCACGTTCGGACTGGGTTATCTCTGGGTGCTGGTCAGCCCCAGTGGCGACAGCTGGCACGACAGCCTGTCCGGCACCCGCACGCTGCTGCTGCCGAAGGAAGAGAACAAGAAGGTGGAACCGTACCGGAAGAAAAAGTGACGCCTGGATGACGCCGGTGGACGTCGTCCACCCTTACGCCCGCCGCAGCAGCAGAACGCCCGCCACCAGACAGATCAGCATCGGCAACATTGCTCCCAGCAGCGGCGGAATGTTGTAGATGATGCTCGCATGCCCCAGCAACTGCTGCGCGTAGTGGAACAGCAATCCCACCAGCACGCCGGCGGTAATGCGCTGCCCCATCGTCACCGAGCGCAGCGGCCCGAACACAAAGGAAATCGCAATGAACACCATCACGATGGTGGTGATGGGCTGGAACACTTTCTTCCAGAACGAGAAATAATAGCTCTTGCTCTCCAGCGCCTGCCGGCTCAGATAGGTGGCGTAGTCATACAGCCCGGTGATCGACAGGTAATCCGGCTTCAGCGCCACGATCGACATCACCTCCGGCGTCACCGACGTATCCCAGCGCAGCGTCTTGAGCGATTCCGACTCGGTGTGCTCGCCCGGCATGCGGGTCTGCTGCACTTCCTCCAGCATCCAGTGATCGCCCTGGTAGATCGCGCGACGGGAAAAATCCGAGCGCACCAGATCATTTTTATCGTCGAACATGAAGCGCGACACACCGAACATCACGCCGTTGGGCTGAATGGCCTGGATGTGAATGTACTGGCCTTCCTCGCGATACCAGAAACCATCGCGCGCACTGGACGGCGGCCCTGCAGCCATCGCCCGCGCCCGTTCGCTCTGCGCGTACTGCTCGGTTTGCGGCACGATGTACTGCCCCAGCACCAGCCCGAACATCACCATCACCAGAACCGGCCGCACGGCGGAATACACCAGCCGCGCAATCGACACGCCGGCGGCGCGGATCACCGTGAGTTCACTGGTGTTGGCCAGCGTACCCATCCCCACCAGACAGCCGATCAGCACCGCCACCGGCATGAAATCGTAAATACGGCGCGGCAGCGTCATCAGGATGAACAGCAGGGCCTGCATGGCCTGGTAATTTTTTTCCAGTTCCTTCAGTTCCGCCAGAAAGGCAAACGTGCTGTCCAGCCCGATCAGCACCAGCAGCACCATCAGGATTGCCGCAGTCACCGTCTTGCCGATGTAACGATCCAGCAACTTCATGCCGCCACTCCCTGCTGCAGCTCCAGATCCATGCGGCGTTTCGCCCGCAGCATCTGCCAGTGCGGCCAGTAATTCAGGCCAGCGCCTACCAGCAGGAACAATGCATGCACCCACAGGATGCCGAGCCAGGCCGGTATATTGCCCTTTTCCACCGCGCCCTTCGCCGCCATCAGCAGCGACAGGTACGCCAGATACAGCAGGATCGCCGGCAGCATTTTCAGATAGCGGCCCTGGCGCGGATTCACCTTCGCCAGCGGCACCGCCATCAGCACCACAATCGGCACCAGCAGCACCAGCGACAGGCGCCACTGCAACTCCACCCGTGCCGGCGTGCTATCTTCGTCCAGCAGCGCCGCAGTGGTGTAGTCCTCGTGCTTCAGTGCCCGCGCGGTCACCAGCTTGTCCTTCAGTTTCAGGCTGTATTCGTCGTAGTGGAAACGCGTGTAGTCGGCGCTGCCGGGGTCGACTTCAAAACGCTCGCCATTCTTCATCACCAG
Organism: uncultured Moraxellaceae bacterium; assembly: GCA_964491665.1. Lineage (GTDB taxonomy): Bacteria > Pseudomonadota > Gammaproteobacteria > Pseudomonadales > Ketobacteraceae > Ch67. The sequence goes on along the minus strand of CAZBII010000064.1, from coordinate 13,398 downwards.
AAAACGGTTGCCGGCGTCGTCGATGTGGTACTCGCCCTTTTCCGCGCGAATCAGCACCACCTTGCGGTAGGCGCCGCGCTTTTCGCCCCGGTCGTAATTCACGATGAACAGGTTTTTCATTTCGGCCTTGGCGGAATCGATGTCCTCGGCGTAGGTCACCGTGCGGCCTTCGTTGGAGGAATGAAAACGGCGTGGACTCAGCACTTCCAGACCGGAGCGGCGCTCCTGTTCCAGCACCACGTTGTAGGCCTGCTGCGCGCCCCACGGCGCCAGATAGAAAGCGAAGAAAGCAATCACGGCGGACATGCACAGCGCGGGAATCATCGACAGCGCCACCAGCCGGTTCTGGCTCACGCCGCAGGCCTGCAGCACCACCATCTCGTTTTCCAGATACATGCGGCCGTACGACAGCAGAATGCCGAGGAACAGCCCCAGCGGCAGCACCATTTCCAGAAAGCCCGGCAGGCGGTAGCCGGTAATGAGAAACACGGCGGTGCCATCGAAACGGCCGGTGGCGGCGTCGGACAGATAACGCAGGAAACGGCTCGACACGATGATGAAGGTGAGCACGAAACTCACGGCGAGGGTGGCCCAGAACAGCTGGCGGGAAAGGTAGCGATAGATAATCATCAAATAAAGCGGCGCGTGCTCTGGTAAAGGGAATCGATTTTCGCTAAAACGAACCGCAGCCATTATCCATAAATCAATTTCGATTGTCTTGCGGGGTTTTCATGGACTTTCTCAGCAAAAAAGCACAGGCCGACGCGTTCAAAACCGAGGCCCTGATCCTGGCAGTCTACGAGGGCGGCGCTCTCGGCAGCAGCGCCCGGACAGTCGATGCCGCCAGCGACGGCCAGCTCAGCGCCATCCTCAAGCACGGCGACATCACCGGCAAGCCGGGCGAGATCCAGCTACTGCCCGCTGTGCCGGGCACTCACGCCAAACGCATCATCCTGGCCGGTTTCGGCAAGCAGGGTGAAACCAGCGACAGCCAGTTCCGCAAATCCGTCACCGCCGCCCTCAACGCCGCCAAGGGCACCGTAGCCAAAGACGCCGCCCTGGACCTGACCGAACTGGCCGTAAAAAACCGCGACGCCACCTGGATGACGCGGCAGATCATCGAACTGGCCGAGGCCGTCACCTACACCTTTGACCAGTTCAAGGGCAAGGACAACCAGAAGAAGATCCATCTGAAAAAGCTCACCCTGCTGAACGCCGACAGCGCCGCCATCAAGGTCGGCAAGGCCATCGCCGACGGCATGAACTACACCCGCGACCTGGGCAACCTGCCCCCCAACGTCTGCCACCCCACCTATCTGGCAGAGGAAGCCAAAAAGCTGGCCAAAAGCCACGACAAGAAGCTGACGCTGAAAGTCATCGACGAGAAGGAAATGAAGGAACTGGGCATGGGCGCCCTGCTGTCGGTGAGCGCCGGCAGCGCCCAGCCCGCCAAGCTGATCATCATGGACTACAAGGGCGGCAAGAAAGGCGACAAGCCCCACATCATTGTCGGCAAGGGCATCACCTTCGACACCGGCGGCATCTCGCTGAAACCCGGTCCGGACATGGACCAGATGAAGTTCGACATGTGCGGCGCCGCTTCGGTGCTGGGCACCATGAAAACCGTCACCGACCTGCAGCTGCCGCTGAACGTGATCGGCGTGATCACCGCCGCCGAGAACATGCCCAGCGGCACCGCCAGCCGCCCCGGCGACATCGTCACCACCATGTCCGGGCAAACCGTGGAAATCCTCAACACCGACGCCGAAGGCCGTCTGGTGCTGTGCGACGCCCTCACCTACGTCGAGCGCTACGAACCGGCCTCGGTGATCGACATCGCCACCCTCACCGGCGCCATCATCGTGTCGCTCGGCGCCCACGCCACCGGCCTGTTCAGCAACAATGACAGCGTGGTGGAACAACTGAAACAGGCGTCCGACTACACCCAGGACCGCGTCTGGCAACTGCCGATCTGGGACGACTACCAGTCCCAGCTGGACAGCCCCTTCGCCGACATCGCCAACATCGGCGGCCCGAAAGCCGGCTCCATCACCGCCGCCTGCTTCCTGTCCCGCTTCACCAAGAAATACCCGTGGGCGCATCTGGACATCGCCGGTACCTCGTTCCTCGGCCAGCCCAAGGGCGCCACAGGCCGGCCGGTACCGCTGCTGGCGGAATACCTGATCAGCCAGACCCGCAAGAAGTGACCCCGGACGCCATGACCCAGGTCGACTTCTACATCCTGCCGGAAGACAACAGCCTGTCGCCGCTGCTGTATGCGGCGCGGCTGGTGGAAAAGGCCTTCCGGCGCGGCCACCGCCTGTACGTGCACACCGCCAGTGCCACCGACTCGCAAGCCCTGAGCGACCTGCTCTGGCAGCGGGACGGCAGCTTCCTGGCCCACGATCTGGCCACCGCAACCCCGACGCCGGTTCCCGCCCAGGCCGCGCCGGTGCTGGTATCCCACCTGGGCAACCCAGGCCAGCACAGTGACGTGCTGGTGAATCTGGCCGGCACCGTGCCCCCGTTTTGCGCCGCATTTCAACGCATTGCGGAAATAGTGCCGGGCCTTCCGGAATCCCGTTCACAAAGCCGGGAGAATTTCCGCCACTACAAGGAAAGGGGCTATTCTTTAAAGACGCACAACATCCAACCGTGAGAGCACTTCATGAACCACGGCGACAGCAAGCCCACCCTGAAACAGCAAGAAAAAAAGAACATGCTGGATGAACTGGAATCCCTGAGCCGCATGCTGGACGACGATCTGGATCTTGACGACGACAAGCCCGGCCGCCCCATTCCGGAAGACATTCCGGTGCTGAAGAGCTTTGTCGATGACGTGCCGGTGCTGAGCGAGCGCTTCGTCGAGGACGACGACTTCATAGAGCCACCCGTACTGACAGCGCCACCCGTGCTGCAGCCGGTCAGCCCGGCGCCCACTCTGCGGCCCCAGCAGACCGATTCCCTGGACCAGAGCGCGGCCCGCTTCAACACCATTCCCACCCTGGAATTCAGCGGCCGGCTGGACGACAGTTTCCTCGACAATGATCCGCTGGAAATCAGCGCCGCCGTGCGCCAGCACCGTACTGCCCCGGACGCGCCGTTGCAGCGGGAAAACAGTGCCGCGAAACCGGCGCCCCAGCCAATGAGCCCAGCGCCGGCCCAGCCGGCAGCGGCCGACACCAGTCACCGCCTGCCGCCGCAAGCCCCGCCGTCGGTGCAGTCAACGGTTGCCCGTCCGCAACCGGTCGTGCCCGCCTCAACCCATGAGGCGCCCGTTGCTGCCAGACCAGCCGGCGTCAGCACCCCGGTTCCACCTGCACCGGCTCATCATGCGCCCGCTTCTCACACCCCGGTAACCTCAGCTCCAGTAATCTCGGCTCCGGCATCGACCGCGACCCCGGCCCAACACACCGCCGCCAGCGTCACCCAGCCGCTCACCCGCTTCCAGACCGGCAACAAGAGCGAAAACCCGTTCCTGCCCAAGTCGACGCTGGACAAGATCCGCGAGAACCATCAGGCCTATGACGCCTCGGCGGAGCTGCGCAAGCTGATCCAGACCAACCCGCTGCAGAAGCTGTCGTTCGACGCCTCGCCGTCCTCGAAGGAGTACCAGGCCCTGCGCCAGAAGGCCAGCCAGCTGGTGAACGAAGTGATCCGAGCCAACATGCCGCGCATGGAGGCCGAACTGCGCATGAAGCTGGAGCAGGAAGTCGACCGCATGTTCAAGGAAATCCGCAAAAAGTGACCCCCCGGCTGCCCTCGGCGGCAGCCAAATTCCTCCCGCACCGGTATACTTGGCGACCTTCGGAATTCCGACAAGGCCCAACACACGCGAGACACCGGTGACCATGGAAAAGACGTTCAACCCAAGTGCAATCGAAGCCCACTGGTACAAGACCTGGGAAGAAAACGGCTACTTCAAACCCAGCGGCCAGGGCGACAGCTACACCATCATGATCCCGCCGCCCAACGTCACCGGCAGCCTGCACATGGGCCACGGCTTCAACAACGCCGTCATGGACTGCCTGATCCGCTACCGCCGCATGCAGGGCCGCAACACCCTGTGGCAACCGGGCACCGACCACGCCGGCATCGCCACCCAGATGGTCGTCGAGCGCCAGCTGGCCGCGCAAAACCTCACCCGCCACGATCTGGGCCGGGAAAAATTCCTCGAAAAAGTCTGGGAGTGGAAAGAGCAGTCCGGCGGCACCATCACCCGCCAGATCCGCCGCCTGGGTTCGTCTGTGGACTGGTCCCGCGAACGCTTCACCATGGACGACGGTCTGTCCAACGCCGTAAAAGAAGTGTTTGTGCGCCTGCACGAAGACGGCCTGATCTACCGCGGCAAGCGCCTGGTGAACTGGGACCCGAAACTGCACACCGCCATTTCCGATCTGGAAGTGGAAAACGTCGACGAGAAAGGCAGCCTGTGGCATTTCCGTTATCCGCTGGCGAACGGCGTGAAAACCGCTGATGGTCTTTCGTATATCGTAGTGGCGACAACCCGCCCCGAAACCATGCTGGGTGACACCGCCGTCGCCGTGAACCCCAACGACGAACGCTACCAGAACCTGATCGGCAAAACCGTCATGCTGCCGCTGGTGAACCGTGAAATCCCCATCATCGCCGACGATTACGTCGACATGGAATTCGGCACCGGCTGCGTGAAGATCACGCCGGCGCACGACTTCAACGACTACGCCGTATGGAGCCGCCACAAAGACGAACTCAAAGATCAACCGAATGGTGGTTTGTTTAGGGTTTTAGATCGTGACGCAAAAATCAGATCTACCGATATGGATGACTCGCCAGTTGCTAATCGGCCCGGCACACCAATGGACCACCCCGAACTTGGGCCAATGCGCGGGTTCTCGGTGGAAAAAATCCTAGATTTCAGCCCCGTTGTTTCACATATTCCCGTTCAATACCGAGGATTAGATCGGTTCGAAGCACGAAAAATCATTGTCAAAGACCTTGAAGCTGCAGGCTTGCTGGAAGGAGTTCAGGATCACGCTTTGAAGGTGCCAAGGGGAGATCGATCTGGTGTCGTAATTGAGCCATTCCTAATGGATCAGTGGTACGTGCGCGTGGCACCGCTGGCCGCACCCGCGATCAAGGCGGTGGAAAACGGCGACATCCAGTTCGTGCCCAAGCAGTACGAGAACATGTATTTCGCCTGGATGCGCGATCTGCAGGACTGGTGTATCTCGCGCCAGCTGTGGTGGGGCCACCGCATTCCCGCGTGGTATGACAACGACGGCAACGTCTACGTCGGCCGCGACGAAGCGGAAGTGCGCGCCAAACACAAACTGGCCGCCGACGTTGCACTGCGCCAGGACGAAGACGTACTCGACACCTGGTTCAGTTCCGCGCTGTGGACCTTCTCCACCCTCGGCTGGCCCAACGATCTGAAAGCACTGAAAACCTTCCACTCCACCGACGTGCTGGTCACCGGCTTCGACATCATTTTCTTCTGGGTGGCGCGCATGATCATGATGACCATGCACTTCATCAAGAACGACGACGGCACACCGCAGGTACCGTTCAAGACCGTGTACGTGCATGGTCTGGTGCGCGACGCCGAAGGCCAGAAAATGTCGAAGTCGAAAGGCAACGTGCTCGACCCGCTCGACATCATCGACGGCATTACGCTGGAAGAACTGGTGCAGAAGCGCACCAGTGGCATGATGCAGCCGCAGCTGGCAGCGAAAATCGAAAAACAGACCCGCAAGCATTTCCCCGACGGCATTGCGTCCTACGGCACCGACGCGCTGCGTTTCACGTTCCTGTCGCTCGCCTCCACCGGTCGCGACATCAAGTTCGACGTGGGCCGTCTGGAAGGTTATCGCAATTTCTGCAACAAGCTGTGGAACGCCACCCGCTACGTGCTGATGAATTGCGAGAATCAGGATTGCGGTCTGGACAATCCGGACGTGGAACTGAGCGTTGCCGATCGCTGGATCATCTCCCGCCTGCAGAAAACCGAAGCACAGGTGGTGAAAGCGCTGGACGAATTCCGCTTCGATCACGCCTCGCAGGCGGTGTATGAATTTGTCTGGAACGAATACTGCGACTGGTATCTGGAGCTGTCCAAACCGGTTTTGAACGACGACAGCATGAGCGCCGCTGCCAAGCGTGGCACCCGGCGCACGCTGCTGCGCGTGCTGGAGACGATTCTGCGCCTGGCGCATCCGATGATGCCGTACATCACCGAGGAAATCTGGCAGCAGATTGCGCCGAAGGTGGGCATCAAGGGCGCTACCATCATGCTGCAACCCTATCCGGATGCGAACAGCAACAAGATCGACGAAGCCGCCGAAACCGACATCAGCTGGCTGCAGGGTGTGATTCTGGCCGTGCGCAACATTCGCGGTGAAATGAACATTCCGCCCGGCAAACTGCTGCCGGTCCTGTGCCAGAAAGGCAGCGCGGCCGACGAGAAACGCTGCGCCGATTACGCCAGTTTCCTGAAATCACTGGCCAAGCTGGAATCGCTCACCTGGCTGTCTGCTGGTGCTGAAGCTCCCATGTCCGCCATTCAGCTGGTGGGCGACATGCAGGTGCTGGTGCCCATGGCCGGTCTGATCGACAAGAACGCCGAGATCGCCCGCCTGCAAAAGGAAATCAGCAAGCGCGAGCAGGAAATCGGCCGCGTCGAAAGCAAGCTGGGCAATGAAAGTTTTGTCGCGCGCGCACCGGCGGATGTGGTGGAAAAGGAAAAAGCCAAGATCGCCGAGCATCAGGCGGCGCTGGTGGAACTGAAAGCGCAGCTGGAAAAAATACAGGCGCTGTAAGTGGATTGTGCGCGGAAGGCTTGGCAACCTGACGACTTCCGCGCACGCTTCCCCGCGTCAGCACAACTGGATTCGCCCGGACAACCATCATGAGCAACGACAGCTCAACCCCTTCCGCAAGAATGGAAAACGCCCGTGAAGCACAGGCCACCGCCCGTGCGCAGGAATTTTTCCGTCAATGGTGGTTTTCACTGCTGGTGATGGTGCTGATTTCCGCCACCACGTTTCTGCCCGATTCCATCATCGACCTGCTGGCACTCCAGCGCAGCAAGATTCCCGCTGGCGAATGGTGGCGCCTTGTCACCAGCCAGTTCGTGCACCTGGGCTTCAATCACACGCTGCTCAACATTGTCGGCTACCTGATCATTGCCGCCGCTTTTCGCGAAGACGTATCACCGCGCGAGGAAAGCCTCAGCCTGCTGCTGGCCACGCTCGGAGTCGGCGCCGGCATTTACTGGTACAGCCCGGAGATTACCTGGTACGTGGGCCTGTCCGGGGCTATTTATGGACTGCTGGCGCACAATCTGATCGTGGGATTCCAGCGCAGCCCGATCCTGTCCGTGCTGTTCGGCCTGTTCCTCGCCGGCAAATTCTATTACGAACAATTCATCTCCGGCCCGGACACCGTCACCGCAGAACTGATCGGAGGAGCCGTTGCCATTGACAGCCATCTGTACGGCGCCATCACCGGTTTCATCACCGGCCTGATTTCACTTTTCCTGTTCCACCGCCGCCATGTCACACACCCAGCCCCATCCGCTGACAACGCGCCTTGATGGATTCCGCTCGCCGGTCGTGCGCGATCTGGCGTGGGCCATTCTCAGCCCGACCCTGATCGTCACGCGCGATGCCGGTCACTACTGCTCCGCCCGCTGGTTTGAACTGGCGTTCGAATCCATCGCGCCTCACCTGCAACAGCTGGAGCAGGATGACAGTCCACTGCTGCAGCACCTGAACACGCCACCCAGTCACCGCCTCGGCATTTATTTCGAACGCCTGTGGTCCTACTGGCTGCAACACAATGAGCGGTATGAGCTACTGGGCGCCAACGTGCAGGTGCCGCACAACGGCAACACGCTGGGCGAATTCGACTTTATCGTGCACGACCGCAACGCGGATGAAATCGAACACTGGGAACTGGCACTGAAATTCTATCTGGGCATTCCGCCACTGCACGCGGCACAACACTGGTTCGGCCCCAACCTGCAGGACCGCCTCGATATGAAATACCAGCATCTGCAGGAAAAGCAGTTGCCGCTGTCACAAACGCTGGCTGGCCAGAACACCGCACGAGCGCACGGCTGGAATATCACTCGCCGCCGTCTGATCAGCAAGGGCCGGCTGTATTATCCGGACAGCGGCGCGTCTCCGTTTCCAGACTGTGTCGACAGCGGACATCTGCGCGGACGCTGGATGACGCAAACGGCATTCCACCAGCAAACCAGACAGCAACCCTGCACAGATCTGAAAATTCTCGGCAAAAACGAATGGATGGTGTCGCATACCCGACAATCCGGCGCGCAGGACGACACACTGTCGGTTCTGCAACAGAATCTGCCGTATCCCGTGCAGGTGGAAGTCACCGGCTGGCACACTCAGCCGCAACACCTCTTCATTGTGCCGGACGACTGGCAACAGCGCGCACTGCAAAGTCTGTCTTCCCGCTGAATTTCCCACTGATCGTTCCGCTGACAAATCCCTACAAATCGCAACGTCGAACCTGGGCACTTGCCTGACGTATACTGCAGACATGAAGACACTCGACGCCCTGAACTTCGACAACCAGTTTGCCCGGCTGCATGACGCGTTTTATACCCGTCTGGCGCCGCAGCCCCTGCATGGCGTCAAGCTCGTCGCCAGCAATCCGGAAGCCGCCGCCCTGCTGGACCTCGACCCGGCCGAATTCCAGCGCCCTGAATTTCTCCAGTATTTCAGCGGACAGCAACCCCATCCCGCATTTGAGCCGCTGGCCATGGTGTACTCCGGACATCAGTTCGGCGTCTACAATCCGCAGCTCGGTGACGGACGCGGCATTCTGCTGGGCGAGGTGCTGAATGAAAAAGGCGAGCGCTGGGACATTCATCTGAAAGGTGCGGGCAAAACGCCGTACTCCCGCTTCGGTGACGGACGCGCAGTACTGCGCTCCTGCATCCGCGAGTATCTGGGCAGCGAAGCACTGCACCATCTGGGCATTCCCACTTCGCGCGCGCTCTGCATTTTCGGCAGCCGCGAACCGGTGCGACGCGAAACCATAGAACAGGGTGCCGCGCTGATTCGCCTGTCACCCAGCCATGTGCGTTTTGGCAGTTTTGAATTCTTCTATTACAACCAGCACGAAGATCGTCTGCGGGAACTGGCGGATTTCGTCATCGACCGGCACTTTCCCGATTTCAGACAGGCGCAGAATCCCTACTCCGAACTGTTTCGCCAGGCCGTCACGTCCACCGCGCAAATGGTTGCCAAATGGCAGGCAGTTGGCTTCGCGCACGGCGTCATGAACACCGACAACATGTCGATTCTCGGCATCACCTTCGACTATGGGCCGTTTGGTTTCATGGAGGATTTTGTGCCGGGTTACATCTGCAATCACTCCGATCACCAGGGCCGCTATGCCTTCCACCAGCAGCCCGGCATCGCGCTCTGGAATCTCAATGCACTCGCGCAGACCTTGTCCGGACTGGTGCCGCAACAGGATCTGGTGAACAGCCTGAAAAGCTATGAATCCGCGTTACTGGATCACTACCACGCGCTGATGTTTGCCAAGCTGGGCATCATCAATCCGCGCCCTGAAGACCAGACCCTGATCACCGACCTGATTGGCCTGCTCAGTGCCAACCATCCCGATTACACGATCTTTTTCCGCCGCCTGAGCCATGACGATGCGACCCAATCCATGGCGCCGATTGCCGACCTGTTCATCGACCGCGACTCGGCACGCAACTGGCTGACGCGCCTTCGCGCCCGCGCCCAGCAACAACCGCTTTCCGCCGCCGAGCGCCGGCAGCTCATGCTGGCGCACAATCCCAAATACATCCTGCGCAACTACCTGGCGCAGAATGCCATTGCCCTGGCAGAACAGGGCGATTTCAGCGAAGTGGAAAATCTGCGGCAACTGCTGATGCGTCCCTTTGACGAACAACCCGCGCAGGAAAAATATGCCGACTTTCCGCCGGACTGGGGCAAATCCCTGGAAATCAGCTGCTCATCCTGATGCAGGCGCAGCCACTTCCGGATTGGCCTGCTGGATCTGGTTGCCGCCATTGTGCTGCGCAACATAGACCGCGCTTTCTGCAGCCAGCAACAGCTCCTTATGCTGATCCATGCGGGCAGGATGCTCACAGGCGATGCCAATGCTGACAGTGGCATGCACCTGACAGATGCCGAAATCGAACGGCTTCTCGCGCACCTGCTCAGCCACCCGCTGCGCCAGATGCACTGCTCCGGTCATGCTGGTATTGGGCAGCAGAATTCCAAAAACCTTGTCTCCATAGCGCGTGATCACATCGGCAGGACGACACATCAGACGCTCCAGAATGATCGCCACACTCTTGAGACACTCCTCCGCGGCAACCTGTCCATAATCCGCCACCACATCACGGTAGCCATCCAGCTCCACCACCATCAGCGACAGACTCTCACCGGCCCGGAATGCCCGCTCCCACTCCTGTTTCAAGGCGCGTAGAAAACTGTTTTCATTGCCAACACCCGTCACCGGGTCCTGGGTGCTCAACAGCTCCAGCTTGCGATTCATGTCCGACAACTCGGCCAGCGCCCGATGCAGATCATCGGTCCGCTCCCGCACACTGCGCTCCAACTGCTCCTTGCCCATCAGCTCCAGCTCCAGCGCATGCTCCCTGGCTACCAGTGCCGCACGCTCCAGCTCACGCGCGCGCTGCTCCAGCTTCATCCGCTGCATGCGCTCCCGATTGATACGTCCACCCAGGGCCAACGCCAGCAGCGCAAGCTCGATCACCGTCCCAATCTCGGCACCATGCTCGGTAAAGAAATTCCGTTCCACAATTCCCATCTTGTTCAACGCCAGTGCCAGCACGCCCAGCAGGAAAATGGCCCAGGCCAACGAAAATACACGGCCATCTTCCCGCCCGTCACGCCACGCCAGCCATCCGCCCACGCTGCCCAGCAGACAGGTCGGAAGCGACAGCACAACGCCCAGCCACAACAGCGGCAATTCATCGATCAGAGGCGCCAGCAGCAGACACAGCACCACCAGCATGACAACCACGAGCCCCGCCCGGTACAACCAGGGGCGGTGCGTTTTCAGATCCAGAAAATGGCAGGCAAAAAGCACGCTGGAGAGAATCGACAGATGCAGAAATACGATCAGCGCCTTGTTCTGCCACCAGATTTCCGCCGGCCAGATAAACTGATACGCAACGCCCTGCTGAACCGCCTGAAAAAAACCTATCGACAACGAAAAGACTGAATAAAACAGATAGCTGCGTTCCCGCGTCACCCAATACACAAAGAAGTTATAAAGGGTCATCACCAGAACAAAGCCGAAAAACAACCCATGCAGCAACGAGGCCCTCACTTCGTATTCCAGCATGGCCTGCTCATCCAGCAGGGTTATGGGAAGCTGCAGCGAATAGGGTCCGCTGATCCTGACAAGAACAGTGGCGGCATCACCGCGCGGAATCGAAACCGGAAAAACAAAATCACGGTGCCTTATCGGTCTTGCACTGAATTCATAACGATCGCCCGTCTGATACACCTCGGCGATCTGGCCGTCACGCACGATGAACACGTCGAGATTGCGAATCAGTGGATAGTTGATCAGAAGATACCAGTGCGTATCCACATCCAGATTACGCAGCTGCAGACGAAACCAGATTGCATCATCGCTGTAGCCGAAATTGGGAACCGCCTGCCGTGATGGCCGCCAGACGGTATCGGACGCGGCAGCCAACTCTTCGGCCGTCAAGGTCTGCGCCGAATCCCGCAACCAGTGGGCTGGCAGACCCAATTCATATTCGGACTGGCCGACATGCAATTCAACTGGCGCCGCCGACACCCGGCCAACCACCAGCAACAGAATCAACACACCCCAGCGCCACCATCCATAGCACACTGACATTCCCCAAGCACTCATGTTCGTCAAAATTCTTCTTATGGTAATCGTTAAAGAACTACATCCTGACAGAAATTTGATTGATGAAATCCAGTTTTGGCGGAACAATGCAACGACGTTTCCATCAGGATTCCAACAGCACCGGAGAATGACATGCTGCAACCAGGACGCTATCGCCACTACAAGGGCAAGGATTACGAAGTAATCGACATTGCAACCCATAGCGAAACCGGGGAAAAGCTCGTGGTCTACCGGACTCTTTATGGCAACTACGACTTGTGGGTCCGCCCGCTCGACATGTTCACCGGCAACGTCGAGCATGAAGGGCGGCAACAACCTCGCTTTCGCTTTGTAGGGCCACTATAAACGATCCAGAACCCGCTTCAACTCCTCGACCGATCGCTGCCCCTCAATCGAAAAACTGCCATTGAGATAGTCCACCAGTTTACGGAAACTTTCGTCGATCCGTATCCCCTCATTAAACAGCCGATTAACGGTGGACACTCCGGACTGCATGATTCTCGAAAAAGTTTCTTCCTGGGATTCGTTCAGATCCAGAAACAGGATGGCTTCATCCACTTTCACTGCCATGTCTTCCACCAGTCGCGCGCACTGATTCATCACCAGCTGATAGCGCGATTCCACCTGCCCCATTACATTCTGCATCCGGTGCGACATGCCGCGCAGTATATCGCGCTCCAGTTCCAGCATGCGCGCGCCATCAATAGACTTCACCCTTGAATCCGCGCCCTGCAGCAGCGCAAAAACATTGTCCTTTATGCTGCCGAAACGCCTGGGATCGTCCGGCATATTTTTTACCAGCAACGACACCTGACCATAATTCATGATGCAACGACGACCGAAATCGACATAGCGTCCCGAATCCTTCATCTCCAGCAGCAGACGCGCTTCAAGATCCTTGGCCAAACCATTCGCTTCGAGATTCTTGACCTCAAATTCGCTGCGCAACTGCAGACTGCAATGAATGTTGTAATGACCCAGTGTCCTGAACAGCAGCATGCCCAACTCATCGAGATTGCTGCACTCATGGCAATGAATCAAAAACTGGATATTGACGCCAAGATCACTGGTGTCGGACATCGCGCTCATTGCCATCTGATTGGCATGGAGCAACCTGCTTTTCAGCTGCTGATTGGCGATGGCATGGAAAACCGCCTTTTGAACACGCGCAACAAGCTCTACCCGAGGCATTCCGGACGTCAGCACATCATCCGCACCGGCATCATAAAGCTGCATCATATCGAGCTTTTCCATTTCCGGTGTAAATAGAATCACCGGTATATCCTCGAATCCGGAAGAGGATTTGATCGTGCGACACGCACTCAACACCGCTTCGGAAACAGCAGAAACTTCCAGTAGCAATACAACATAATCCTGAGGGCTTTCCTGCTGAATCTGCGCGATATTCGGAAGGATACGGACGATGAAGCTATTTCCAAGCGCCTCCGCCAGCGCGCTGGTATTCTGCTCACTTATGACAAGAATTCGCTG
>CAZBII010000063.1:0-22828 GCA_964491665.1 uncultured Moraxellaceae bacterium | reverse complement strand
CATGTCTACCGAACAGAAACTGCGTAACTTCATTCTTGAAAACTTCCTGTTCAGCGATGACCAAAGTGCGCTGAATAATAATGATTCGTTTTTGAATCTGGGCATCATCGATTCCACTGGCATCATGGAAGTGATTTTCTTCATTGAAGAAAACTTCGGCATCAAGGTTGCTGACGAGGAAATGGTGCCGGAAAACCTTGATTCCATTGCCAATCTGGTTGCGTTCATCGCCCGAAAATCAGCCTGACCTGCCCCGCTGCGGTGGCTGGCCAGCCAGTGGTATGTCTAAAGGGAATCCCATGTACCAGGCTCCGTTCCGTTTGTTGCATGAAGGCTTGATCCATTCAGCGCGCCGCGTGCCCGACAAGACGGTTGCGGTCGTGGAAGGCGTCCCTTATTGCTTTGCCGAACTGGAAAACCAGAGTGCACGTCTGGCGCAGGCGCTGCTTGAGCGTGGTGTGCAGCGCGGTGACCGCGTGGCCATTTTCATGGACAACACCTGGCCCTGTCTGGTCAGTCTGTTTGCGGTGTTGCGTTCCGGCGCGGCCTTCATGGTGGTCAATCCCCAGACCAAGGCCGACAAGCTGCGTTACATGCTGGATGACAGCGGCGCACGGATTCTGCTGACCGATACCCAGCTGAACCCGATTCTGCGGGAGTTGCTGGTGCAGCCACCGGAGCAGCTGCGCCATCTGCTGTACGCAGGCCAGGGCGAGATCGCTGTACCCGAGGGTGCACGTTATGACTGCCAGCGCTTTGCTGATGTCATCGAAGCCGCGGCACCCCTGCAGGAACGGCGCGATCTGATCGCGAATGATCTGGCGGCGCTGATCTACACCTCTGGCAGCACCGGCAATCCCAAGGGTGTGCTGCATACCCATCAGTCACTGGTATTCCTGATCACCACGGTCATGGATTATCTGCGCCTGAGCGAACACGACCGCATTCTCAATGTGCTGCCGCTGGCATTCGGTTATGGCATGCATCAGGCGTTCATGACGGCATGGCTCGGTGCCACTCTGGTGCTGGAGCGTTCCTTCATGTATCCGCAACAGGTGCTCAAGCGCATCGAGGAACAGCAGGCCACGGTATTTCCGGCGGTTCCCACCATTTATTCCATGCTGATTGCAGCTTATGAGCGCAAGCCGTTTACGCTGCCGTCGATCACCCGCATTACCAATGCCGCCGCCGCGTTGCCGAAAGCCATGCTGGCGCCGTTGCAGCAGATTTTTCCCAATGCGCTCATTTTCAAGATGTACGGACAGACCGAGTGCCAGCGCGGTTCCTATCTGGAGCCGGAGCTGATTCATTCGCACGGCGATTCGGTGGGCAAGGCGATTCCCGGCACGGAAGTGTTCCTGTGTTCGCCCGATGGCGAGCGCTTGCCGCCGGGCAGTGAAGGCATCCTGCATATTCGCGGCCCGCATCTGATGGCGGGTTACTGGAACCGGCCGGAGCAGACGGCGCATATGCTGGTGCCCGGTGAGCTGCCCGGCGAGCGTGTGCTCTGCACCCACGACTGGTTCCGCATGGATGAAGACGGCTTCCTGTATTTTCTCGGTCGCGATGACGACATCATCAAGTCGCGCGGCGAGAAGGTGAGTCCGTATGAAGTGGAAAAAGTCATTCTGTCCGTTGAGGGTGTGGATGAAGCCGTGGTGTTCGGCGTGCCGGATGAAGTGCTGGGGCAGGCCGTGAAAGCAGTGGTGACGTTGCGCGAAGGCAGCACGCTCAGTGAGGCGCTGATCCGCAAGCAGTGCGCGGCGCGGCTGGAAAATTTCATGGTGCCGAAAGTTGTGCAGATCATTCCGCAGATGCCGAAATTGCCCAACGGCAAGATCGACAGGAAAGTATTGAAAGCATTCAAAGATCCGAATTCAAATTAATCAGGGAGTTGTGGCCAGCATGAACATTCTTGAAAGTGAAATCCTGTCGTTTGACCGGCAGCAGACCGTCGACAAAATCTCCGCCGGCATCAAGGCGCATCTGCGTCGCCTGCACCGTCGCGGTGTGGTGGTGGCCATGTCCGGTGGCATCGACAGTTCCGCCTGCGCGGCGCTGTGCGTGAATGCGCTGGGTGCATCGAAAGTGTATGGTCTGCTGCTGCCGGAGAGCGACAGTTCTTCTGCCAGCGCGGAAAAAGGTGAGCTGCTGGCGAAACACCTGGGCATCCAGTACGAACTGCAGAACATTGCGCCGACGCTGGAGGCCGTGGGCTGTTACCGCAATCGCGATGCGGCAATGAAAGTCACCATGCCGCAGCTGGACAAGAACTGGAAAACCAAGATCGTGATCACCGGCGGTACCGAAGGTCTGGTCAACCATTTCAAACTGGTGGCGAAGTCGCCCGATGGCCAGCTGCATGAAGCGCGCATGGGCATCAAGGAATATCTGCAGGTCGTTGCGGCGACCAACTTCAAGCAGCGCGTGCGCAAGATGGTGGAGTATTACCACGCCGACCGTCTGAATTATGCGGTGATCGGCACGCCCAACCGGCTGGAGTACGATCAGGGTTTCTTCGTGAAGAACGGTGACGGCACCGCCGACATCAAGCCGATCGCGCATCTGTACAAGAGTCAGGTGTACGCCATCGCCCGTCATTTCAATCTGCCGGAAGCGATCTGCTCCAGCATTCCCACGACCGATACCTACAGTCTGGAACAGGGTCAGGACGAATTCTATTTCGCGCTGAACTACAAGGACATGGACGTGGCGCTTTGGTGCTACAACCACAAGAAGCCGGCCGAATTCCTGGCGCAGGCGCTGAACATTTCAGCCGAGCGTGCCGCGTTCGTGTACAAGGATATCGAGGCCAAGCGTTCCACCACCGCGCCGCTGCACTGGCCGGGTCTGACCATCGAGAAAGTGGAAGGCCCGATGGCGCTTCCGGAGTAAACACGGCATCTATATGCGCTGGTGTTGAGACGCCGGCAGGATCGGACCTGATCCTGCCGGCGTTTTTGTTTTGGTATTGAGCGCATCGTATCCAGCCGGTTAACGGCTGTGTTCAGGTGCATGGATTCCGATCCGTTTTCCATCGTCCTGATTTTTCAGGCCGCGCAGTTTGCGCTGCGCACTAATCCACAAAAAATTCTGCAGATCCCTGTTCATCAGCGCGGCTTAACTATACTTCAAGGCACCCTTCGTATTTGGTCATTGGAGATTTTCATGTCGCTGGAAACGCTGTTGTCCCGAGTTTACGAATTGCCGAGCATCCCCAAGGTGGTCCAGGATCTGATTGCCAGTTTCAACAGCAGCAAGACGGATGTCGCGGCGGTGTCACGCAATATCCAGTCCGACCCGGTGATTGCCGCCAAGGTGTTGCGGCTGGCGAACTCGGTGCGCTATGGCGCTGGCCGCAAGATTGCGTCGATTGATTCCGCCGTGGTGATGCTGGGGTTTGAGACGCTGAAGACGCTGGTGATTGCGTCCGGTGTGACCGGCACTTTCAAAACCATTCCCGGTCTGGACGCGCGCGAGTTCTGGCGCAGCAGTTTCATGATCGCCAATATCTGCAAGCTGATCGCAAAGAATGCGCGCGGCCTCGATCCGGAAACCGCCGTCACCTGCGGCATGCTGCACAACATCGGCATTGCATTGCTGCATCTGGTCTATCCGGTCGAAATGCAGAAGATCCAGGCGAACCAGCTGGTGGATGATGAGCGTGTCGTGCAGGAGCGCATCCAGTTCGGTTTCGACAACAATGAAGTCGGCGCGAAACTGTCTTCGCTGTGGAAGTTCCCCGAGGTGATCCAGCATGCGCTGGCGTATCAGGGCGATCCGCTGGCCAGCAAGCCGTTCTCGCCCTATGCCGCCATCATCAAGCTGTCGCGTTATATCAAGGATGGCTTCGACAACAATCTGGAGCGCGAGCAGATCGTGGCGGGCATGCCGGAGGCGCTGGCGGCGCCGCTGCATATCAATACCTTTGCCCTGTTCGAGCAGCTCTCCAAGCTGTACGAAGCCGAGGACGACATCGAGGATCTGCTGGCGGCCTGAACCGGCGGCCGCCTGCCGGTACATCCGGCCCGATACCAGGCCCCGCTTGCGGGGTCTGGCTGTTTCTGCGGGGCGTGTTAATGTCGCGGTATACTTGGCAAGCCAACGGCCGGTTGGCTATAGTGACGGCCTTTCCAGACCCAGCCCCAAGCCAGACACTGCGCCGAATCCCGCGGAGATCCCCATGAGCGCCAAATCCAAACTCATCATATTCGACACCACCCTGCGCGACGGCGAGCAGAGCCCCGGCGCCTCCATGACCCAGGAGGAAAAGCTGCGCATCGCCCGTGCCCTGGAGCGCATGCGGGTGGATGTGATCGAGGCCGGGTTTGCCATTGCCAGCCCCGGCGATTTCGAATCGGTGAAAGCCATTGCCGAAACCATCAAGGACAGCCGGGTGTGCTCTCTGGCCCGCGCCGTGGACGCCGATATTGACCGCGCTGCCCAGGCTCTGAAAAACGCCAACGCCGGCCGCATTCACACTTTCATCGCCACCTCGCCGATTCACATGGAATACAAGCTGCGCATGCAGCCGGATCAGGTGGTGGAGCAGGCGGTCAAGGCAGTAAAGCGCGCCCGCAATCACATCGACGACGTGGAATTTTCCTGTGAGGACGCTGGCCGGTCGCAACTGGATTTTCTCTGCCGCATCATTGAAGCCGCCATCGACGCCGGCGCCCGCACCATCAATATTCCCGACACCGTGGGTTACGCCATGCCGCAGCAGTACGGTGAAACCATCCGTCAGCTGCTGAACCGCATTCCCAACGCCGACAAGGCGATTTTCTCGGTGCACTGCCACAATGACCTGGGTCTGGCCGTGGCCAACTCGCTGGCGGCAGTGGCGAACGGTGCGCGGCAGGTGGAGTGCACCATCAACGGTCTGGGCGAGCGCGCGGGCAACGCTGCGCTGGAAGAGATCGTCATGGCCGTGCGTACCCGCAGTGATTTCTTCAACGTGGAAACCGGCATCAATACGCAGGAAATCGTGGCGACGTCGCGCCTGGTGTCGTCCATCACCGGTTTCCCGGTGCAGCCGAACAAGGCCATTGTCGGCGCCAACGCCTTCGCGCACGAGTCCGGCATTCACCAGGACGGCGTGATCAAGCACCGCGAGACCTACGAAATCATGAAAGCCGAGGATGTGGGCTGGAATACCAACCGCATGGTGCTGGGCAAATTGTCTGGCCGCAATGCGTTCCGCGCGCGGCTGGATTCCCTTGGTATCGCGTTCAAATCCGAGCAGGAACTGAATGAAGCCTTCCAGCGCTTCAAGGAACTGGCGGACAAGAAACACGAAATTTTCGATGAGGATCTGCAGGCGCTGGTGAGCGACACACAGAAATTTGCCGAGAGCGAACGCTTTGCTCTGGTGTCGCTGGGCGTGTGCTCGCAGACAGGTGAAATTCCCAACTGCAATATCGTGCTGACGGTGGACGGCGAAGAAAAACGTGCGCAGAGCGAAGGTGCCGGACCGGTGGATGCCACTTTCAAGGCCATCGAATCCATTGCGAACAGCGGCGCCAGTCTGGAGCTGTACAGCGTGAATGCGATTACCAGCGGCACCGATTCGCAGGGCGAAGTCACCGTGCGGCTGGAGAAGGGCGGACGCATCGTCAACGGCCACGGCGCGGATATCGACATCGTGGTGGCGTCGGCGAAAGCCTATCTCAACGCGCTCAACCACATGACGGTGGACAGCAAGGCCAATCCGCAGAAGGACGGCGTTTAACTCATGCAGGAAGCGCAGCGGCTGGCGTATCTGAACGCACTGGGGATCACCCAGTATGTGCCGCTGGCGCCGATTGCCGGTGCGCCGGTTCTGCCGGAAATTCCGTGGGATGATGAAGTCGCGGAAGCGGAGTCAGGGTTGCCGCCACCCGCCGATGTTCCTGCAGCAGTACAGGAAGCGGTGCAACAGACCGTGGAAAAATCCCGCTCCAGTACGCCGGTTGCGCCTGCTGTGGTTGTGCCATCGGCAACGCAGAGTGATGAGATCCCGGAGCTGGATCTGAGCCGGGTGAAACCGGAAGCGGCACCGGTCGCCGCGCGTCCGAAAGCATCCGCCACCGCTACCCGTTTTGCGCTGGCAGTGGTGACGGTGCCGCAGCGCATGCGTCTGGTGTTTGAACTGGCCCTGCCCGACGCACCGGGATTTTCCGCGCAGGAACATCGCATGGTCAGTGACATTCTGCTGGCACTGAATGCGCAGACAGAACTCAACGACAGCATCACCAAACTGTTCCGCTGGCCGATGGTGAACAATCCGCGTATTGCCGCTGACGCCAGTGCCGCCCGCGATGCGCTGATTGCCTTTTTGGCCGCAGCGCAGGAACAGAACACAGCCCCCGTCACGATTTTTTTCGGCACGCTGGCGGCAAACTGTCTGCACGGTTGCGAGCCGGGCGATGAGTTCCAGCTGCCGGAAAGTGGTGGCCTCCACGGCGTGACTTTCAACCTGAAAACCCTGTTGCAGGATGCAGCCGTAAAGCCGGTGGCCTGGCAGCAGCTGCAGACTTTTCTGCTGCCCCGCCCGTAACGCTCAAACTTCCGCGAGTCGCTCATGCAATTCCAGCTGATGCACGAAATCCTGTTGCCCGATGTGATGGACATCGAGGAGCGCGCCTACCCCTGGCCGTGGACGGAAGGCATGTTCCGCGACAGCATGTACAGCGGCTACATGTGCTACGTGCTGGTGGATGCGGGCCAGCTGCTGGGTTACACCGTGACTTATGTCGCGGTGGGCGAATGTCACATCCTGAACATCTGTGTCGATCCGGAAAAGCAGGGGCGCGGGCTGGGACGCATGCTGCTGCGCCATGCGCTGGAGCGCGGCGTGGAGCAGGGCGCCGAGCAGGCGTTTCTGGAAGTGCGGCCCACCAACGTGTCGGCGATCAATCTGTACGAATCCATGGGATTCATGATCGTTGGTGTGCGCCCCGACTATTATCCCGCCGCAGACGGGCGCGAGGATGCGCTGGTTATGCAGGCGGATCTGGCAGGGCTGATTTCACAGCAATAGTCGGCGCCTGTTCCGGCCACAGGGTTGGCGGATTTGACCGTTGACCCTGTCTCCAGCCGCCGCCACACTCCAGC
Source organism: uncultured Moraxellaceae bacterium (assembly GCA_964491665.1). Taxonomy (GTDB): domain Bacteria; phylum Pseudomonadota; class Gammaproteobacteria; order Pseudomonadales; family Ketobacteraceae; genus Ch67. The sequence continues at coordinate 15,733 of CAZBII010000063.1, read as the reverse complement.
CATCTTTACCGTGCTTCTTTCCCACCGGCAACTGGAGTGCCCATGTCCTCACTGATTTTGCACCATTACCCCATGTCCCCCTTCGCCCAGAAAATCCGCTCGATGCTGGGTTACACCGGGCAGTCCTGGCAATCCGTGATCACCCGTGAAATGCCGCCGCGTCCGATGGTGGAAAAACTGGCGGGCGGTTACCGCAAGATTCCCGTGGCGCAGATCGGCGCCGATATTTTCTGCGACTCGCGCACCATCGCGGCGGAAATTGCGGCGCTGTCCGGCAAGCCCGAACTGGCACTGGAAAATGGCAGCGCAGAGCAGCAGTCCTACGTGGCGAAAGTGGATCTGGATATTTTCTTCGCCTGTATCCTGGCTGGCGGCAACAAGACACTGAACCGCAAGGTGCGGCAGTCCATGTCCTTCTTCGACATCCTGCGTTTCTTCTGGGACCGCATCAACATGGGCCGCAAGGCGTCGGTGAAAATGGTGGGCTTCAAGCAGGCGCGGCCGGTGGTCATGCAACATCTGGCGGATGTCGAGCAGCGTTTGCAGCAGGATTTCCTGTTTGGCGACCATCCCACCCACGCGGATTTTTCCACCTGGCACAGTCTGTGGTTCATCCGTGAGCTGGCGGAATCGTCCATGCTTGCCGGCTTTCCAAAAGTGAATGCGTGGATGGATCGCATGAAGGGGTTTGGCGAAGGTGCCCGCACGGAAATTACCGCACAGCAGGCGCTCGACATTGCGAAAAATGCCACGCCGCGCCCGATTCCGCCGGAGCATCGCAACGATCCGCTGATCGGCAAGAAGGTGCAGATCGCACCGGCGGATTATGGGCAGGTACCCACGTCCGGCACGCTGGTGGGCAGCACGCCGACGCAGTGGATCATCGCACGCAGCGAGGCGGGTCTGGGTACCCTGCATGTGCATTTTCCGAAGCAGGGGTATGCGCTGACGGCACTTTGATCAGTGCTTGGGTTGTGTTGCGGTGCACACTGCAACACAGCCTATCCCGATGCAGAAATCGACGGAGACTATTTTCTGGATTACGAAATCGAATCCAGCATGCTGGCCGTCGGCTACCAGTTCAATCTGTAATCCCTCAGGCTGGCCGTTGCGGCATCCGCTGCGGCCAGCCCTGACCCTTCCCCCCATCCCCCTCCCGATTCAGGTATAATCCCCGCCTTTCCATCCCCCGAAACACCCCGAACAGGTCACCATGAGCCATCTGGACGAAGTCAGAAAACGCCGCACCTTTGCGATCATCTCGCACCCGGACGCCGGTAAAACCACCATCACCGAAAAGCTGCTGCTGTACGGAAACCAGATCCAGGTGGCCGGCACCGTGAAAGGCCGGGGTTCTGACCGCCACGCCACGTCCGACTGGATGGAAATGGAAAAGGAGCGGGGCATCTCGGTGACCACCTCGGTAATGCAGTTCCCCTACAAGGGCTGCACGGTGAACCTGCTGGACACGCCGGGCCACGAGGACTTCTCCGAAGACACCTACCGCACCCTCACAGCAGTGGACTCCGCCCTGATGATCATCGACGGCGCCAAGGGCGTCGAGGCGCGCACTATCAAGTTGATGGAAGTCTGCCGCCTGCGTGATACGCCGATCCTGTCCTTCATCAACAAGATGGACCGGGAAATCCGCGATCCCATCGACCTGCTGGACGAAGTGGAGCGCATCCTCAAGATCAAGTGCGCGCCCATCACCTGGCCCATCGGCATGGGCAAACTGTTCAAGGGTGTGTACAACCTGTACCAGGACACCACCTATCTGTACGCCAGCGGCCAGGGCCACACCATCCAGGACGTGCGCCCGATCAAGGGCATCGACAATCCGGAGCTGGACGAAGCCGTCGGCGATCTGGCCGACGACCTGCGCATGCAGCTGGAACTGGTGCGCGGCGCCAGCCACGAATTCGATCAGCAGGAATTTCTCGACGGCAAACTCACACCGGTATTTTTCGGTACCGCGCTGGGCAATTTCGGCGTCGACCACATGCTGGATGGTCTGGTGGAATGGGCGCCGCAACCGCTGCACCGCGAAACCGACAAGCGCACTGTGGAAGCCACCGACGAGCGTTTCACCGGCTTCGTTTTCAAAATCCAGGCGAACATGGACCCGAAACACCGCGACCGCGTCGCCTTCATGCGCGTGTGCTCCGGCCACTATGAAAAAGGCATGAAGATGAAACACGTGCGTCTGGGGAAAGAGGTTCGCATCTCCGACGCGCTGACCTTCCTGGCCGGCGAGCGTGCCCATCTGGAAGAAGCCTGGCCCGGCGACATAATCGGCCTGCACAACCACGGCACCATCCAGATCGGCGACACTTTCACTTCCGGCGAAGACCTGAATTTCCAGGGTATCCCGCACTTCGCGCCGGAACTGTTCAAGCGCGTGCACCTGCGCGATCCGCTCAAGAGCAAGCAGTTGCAGAAAGGCATCCAGCAGCTGTCGGAAGAGGGCGCCACCCAGGTCTTCATGCCGCTGCGCAACAACGACATCATCGTCGGCGCTGTCGGCGTGCTGCAGTTCGACGTGGTGGCCTACCGCCTGAAGGACGAATACAAGGTGGAGTGTTCCTACGATCTGGTGAACGTTTCCACCGCTCGCTGGGTGTACTGCGACGACAACAAGATGCTCGAGGACTTCAAGAAGAAGTGCCACGACAACCTGGCTGTGGACGGTGGCGGCTACCTGACTTATCTGGCACCCACCCGCGTCAATCTGGAGCTGACCATGGAGCGCTGGCCCGACGTCCGCTTCAGGGAAACCCGCGAGCACTGATCATGGCAGGATTCATCGTAGGCTCACTGATTCTCACCTGGGTGTTGTGCAGCGCACTCAATGCCGCCGTGGAATACGCGGCGATCCGCCACTGGCTCAATCGCGGTACGGCATTCGTCAGCATGATTGTGGGAGTATTGCTGATTGCGGCGGCTGTGGTGAGTCTGGCAAACTGGGGCTTCCCTGATTCCAGCATTGCCCGCGAGACCGTCAATCCGCATCAGGTGACGAGTGCCATTCGCACCAGTTGTGTGATCAACGTTTTGTTCGCGGTGGGCTATTGTGCGTTTCAACTGCGGCGTTTCTGGGAAGATGCTTGATTCCCGTTTGTTCTTGAGTCCAAAAAGGAGTTTACCGATGAAGAAGGTTCTGCTGACTGTTCTGCTGGCGGTGTTTGCCGCTGGCTGTTCCACTACCGGCCATTTCAAGGTGCCGGAAAATTCCAAACTGTATATCTACAAGCGTCCTGATCCGGTGGTGATCCAGCCTGATGGCACTGTCACTACCAAACCGTTCTTCTGGAGTGCTGCAGGTTTCCCGCCTGGCGGTGGTATTCCTTACCGTCTGGAAGAGGAAGGCAAGCCGGCGAAGGAAGGCAAGCTGCGGGCCAAGTTCCGCGTGGTTTCCATTTTCTGGCCGCCTGCCGCGCTTATCTACTGGCCGATGGGTATGAATCCTGACATCACCTACGATCTGGTGAACGACAAGCAGGAATAACTGCCAACAAAAAAGCCGGGTTATCCCGGCTTTTTTTATGCCCGCTCATTTCGGGGATTCATCAGTCTTCCTCGGCATCGTGCCGCTGCGCCTCGCTTTTCTTCACTACCCGGATGGTCCGGTAGCGCAGTCGTGTACCTTTTTCCTGTGACAGCCGGATTTCCTCCGCCGTCAGTTCACGGGGAAAGAAGCAGCCCGAGATCTTGGCCTCGCAGATACTGGCACCTTCCAGCTGGGTGTTGCGAAAGTCGACGCCGCGAATGTCAGCGTTGCGCAGGTAGGCATCGCGCAGGTCCAGGCCGTCCACGTTCATCATCCGCAGATCGCGACCACGCAGCTGTGCGCCACGCAGGTCAACGGTTTTGCCGGCAGCCCGTTGCTTGTTGAATTCTTCGACCTTCTCGTCCAGCAGTAATTGGTAAAGGGGGTCATTGGGATCAACAGCCATGAGATGTCTCCGCAGGGGTTCCCTTTAGGTATAGCCGAAACTGCCGTCGATTCAATTGCATGCCCAGGGCTTGTTCGCTATCGTGGGCCAGGTTCCCTTTATCTTCCCATCAGTTGCGGAGTGCATGTGAGCCGGATTGCCAGAACCTTGTCGCGAACCATGCCCGGCTGGATGCGCCAGCGCGTCGGACGGGTGCTGCAGTCGCGGATTCCGGGTGCCCCCAAGGCGGGGCAGACTTCATCGCTGACCGAAAACGATTACCGGGCGCGGGTGACGCACCTGCAGCAGGAAACGCCCCGCGCGGTGACCATTACGTTTGAATTGCTGGAAGGATATCGCCTGAACTACAGGTCCGGGCAGTTCGTGACGGTATCGGTGCCCGTGGGGCGCACCCTGTTCCAGCGCTGCTATGCCTTTTCCTCCGCCCCCGACGACAACCGCTACACCATTACCGTCCAGCAGATCTTTCAGGGCCGCCTGTCGCGCCATCTCGCCCAGTCGTTAAAAGTGGGCGACGAGTTCTTCATTTCCGAGCCCGGCGGCGATTTCGTGCTGCCGCCCGAGCGTCCGGCGGACCAGCGCTATGTGATGGTGGCCGCCGGGGCTGGCATTGTGCCGGTGTATTCACTGATCAAGGATCTGCTGGGCAAGAATCCGGCGGCGGACATCCAGCTGATCTATGCCTGCCGCGATGCCAGCCAGTGTATTTTCCAGCGCGATCTGGAGCGGCTGGCCAAGCTGCATCCCGGTTTCCGCCTGCATCTGCAGTTCACGCGCAAGCTGGGTAACCAGCATGATCCGGCGCGGCGGCTGAGCGGGCAGGCGGTGCTGGATCTGCTGGCTGATCCGGCCAATGCGCTGATCTATCTGTGCGGGCCTTATGGTCTGGTGAACAAGTGCATGGAGACGTTTCGCAGCATCGGCATGGAAGAATCCCGCATCCGTATCGAGCTGTTCAACGCGCCGCCGGCGGGTGCCGCAGAACTCAATCTCAAGCCGCGTCTGCTGACGTTTCTGCCGTCTACCCTGCTGGGCAAGACCCGCCATGTGCGGCAGCGCCAGGTGGAGACGGTGCTGGAATCGGCCCGCAGCGCCGGTATTGATCTGCCGTACCAGTGCCAGAGTGGCAGCTGCAAGACCTGCCGGCTGAAAGTGAAAAGCGGCAGCGTGATCATGGATGAGCCGAATCTGCTGAGTCTGGAGGAAGCGAAGGAAGGCTACGTGCTGGGGTGTGTGGCCTACCCTTGCGAAAATCTGGTGGTGCAGTTGCCGCCGCGCTGAAGCGGCGGGCGAATGATGTGGCGGGGATCAGCGCTGCGAGAACAGCAGGTGCAGCGCGGCGGGATCGGATTTGGGAGCGGATTCGGTTTGCGGCGTCGGCTCGGCGGCGTCGGCTGCCTGCGGTGACGGTGGTGTGCCCAGCAGGATGACCAGCCCCAGCATGGCCAGCGCGAACAGCCAGCTGAACGCAATGGAGCGCAGTTTTGTTCTCATGTGCGGCTCTCCCCGATGTGCTGTGATTGCCAGAGTGTGGCGCAAGAAAAATGCTCAGGGTGCCATTCTAGTTCCGCCGTTGCCGCAGTTTCTCCCGCATACCTCGCCTGCCGATCCGGCAAAATTACCAGTCCGAAACCTTGACATGACTGGCCAGCCATTTCCCCTGGGGATGGTTGAATTGGCCTGCCGTTTGTGGATCAATGGCTTGCGGGTCAAGGAACATAACAAGAGCGAAACAGCGGAGAAGTGCATGGCGCAGGAATTCGATTATCTGGTGTTGGGTGGTGGTTCGGCCGGATGTGCGGTGGCGGGGCGGCTGTCGGAAGATCCCGCCGTGTCTGTGGCGGTGCTGGAGGCGGGCAAGGGTGGCGACAACTGGCTGGTGAACGTGCCGGGTGCCATGGTGCTGGGCGTCGCCATCAAGAGCAACCTGCTGCCGCTGGACACCGTTCCCCAGCGCGGTCTGAACGGACGGATCGGCTATCAGCCACGGGGCAAGGTGCTGGGCGGTTCGTCCTCGGTGAATGCCATGGTTTATATCCGTGGTCACCATTCCGATTACGATCAGTGGGCGGCGCTGGGCAACACCGGCTGGTCCTGGGCGGACCTGCTGCCCTATTTCAAAAAATCCGAACACAACTATTCGATTCAGGACGAGTGGCACGGCACTGACGGGCCGCTGGCGGTCAGCGATTCCCGCACCGACAACCCGGTGCATCAGATGTGGCGGGAAGCCGCACAGCAGGCGGGCTATCCCCTCAATTCCGATTTCAATGGCGCCGAGCAGGAAGGCGTTGGCATCTATCAGGTCACCCAGATCAATGGCGAGCGTTGCAGCGCAGCGCGGGCCTATCTGCTGCCGCACCTGGGCAAGCGCAGCAATCTGAAAGTGGAGTTGCAGGCGCAGATCCAGCGCATCCTGTTCGACGGCAAGCGCGCGGCGGGCGTGGAGTTCGTGCAGAATGGCGTCACCCGTGTGCTGCGGGCGCGCAAGGAAGTGATTCTGAGTGCCGGCGCGTTCCAGTCACCGCATCTGCTGCTGCTGTCCGGCATCGGCGACGGGCAGGAATTGCAGCAGTTCGGCATTCGCACCGTGCACCATCTGCCCGGCGTGGGCAAGACCCTGCAGGATCACCCGGATTTCGTGTTTGGCTACAAGACCCGCAGTCTCGACATGATGGGCGTGTCGTTCCCCGGCATGGCGCGCAGCTGGCGCGAGATCCAGCGTTACCGGGCCGTGCGGCGCGGCATGATGACGTCCAACTTTGCCGAGGGCGGCGCCTTCCTGAAAACCCGGCCGGATCTGTCCGCGCCTGACATCCAGCTGCATCTGGTGACGGCGTTGGTGGAAGATCACGCCCGCAAGTTCAATTTCGGCCACGGCTATTCCTGTCACGTCTGCCTGCTGCGGCCGAAAAGTCGCGGGCGAGTGGGCCTGCACAGTGCCGATCCCAACCAGCATCCGCTGATCGATCCGGATTTTCTCGGCCATGAGGATGATCTGCGTGATCTGGTGACCGGCTTCAAGATGACGCGCAAGCTGATGGAGGCGCCGGCGTTCGCGCCGATTCTGGAAGAGGATCTGTTCACTGCACACGTCAAAACCGACGACGACATCGTGCGCGTGCTGCGCGAGCGGGTGGACACGGTTTATCACCCGGTGGGCTCGTGCAAGATGGGGGTGGACGACATGGCGGTGGTGGACCCGCAACTGCGCGTGCGCGGCGTGGAAGGGCTGCGGGTGGTGGATGCGTCGATCATGCCCACCCTGATCGGCGGCAACACCAACGCGACGTCGATGGTGATTGGCGAGAAGGCCGCCGATATGATCCGGGCAGATGCCCGCCGCTAGACGTTGAGGTTGTTCATGTTCATTGGCGGCAGCCTGAGTTGGATTCAGGCTGCCGCTGTTGAGGCATTCAGGCAGGCTACGCCAGAAAGCGTCCCGCCGCTGCAATCGCCACCACCAGCAGACCCAGGCTCAGGTTCACGGCAATCAGCTTGCGGATCTGCGCCAGTTTTTCCCCGCCTGTCTTCCAGTTCTGCTCCGCCACCGCCTGTTTCAGCCGCCGAAATGGCGCGAAGTACACATGCAGGTAAATCAGCATCATGATCACGCCCAGCAACAGCATCGCGTGCACATGGTGGCCGACGAATTTCATGCCGCCGTAAAAGCCGAAAATCATCCAGAGTCCACTGGCCAACAGTAATACGACCGCCGCCCATACCCAAGGGAAAAACCGGCAGAATACCTGTGCCCACAGGGTAAGACGCACCGGTGGCTCCAGCAGGCTGGCGGCCACGGGGCGCAGGGCCATGTAAGCGAAGAACATGCCACCCACCCAGATAACGGCGGACAGGATGTGCAGGGTGAATGCGATGATCATGGTGTGCTCCTGAAAGGGGGTGCGTCTGAAACTGTGGAATCAAACCGGCAGACAGCGTGCATGTTTATCACGGTGCGCGCAGTCGCCGAGGATGTCATGACCATCAGTCGAGTGCGCCGGCGGCGGTCAGACAGGCCTTGCCCAGCGCCATCCGTTTCGGCGCGTCCTCGGCCGAGTGCATGTCGATGTTCAGCGCGAACGCATAAATCCGGCCCTGTTTTTCCACCCAGCCCACCCACCAGCCGATGCCGGGTTTGACTGCCGTGCCCCAGCCGGTCTTGCCGTGCAATGCCCAGCGTTCATTTTTTTCCAGCAGGGTGATGTCGCGCACGCTGGCTTGCAGTTCGGCGGGAAACGGCAGCTTGCCCTGTGCCAGTTGCGCCAGAAACTGCACCTGCTCCACCGCACTGATCTGCAGCGGGCCATCCAGCCAGAAGCGGTCCACCACGGTGCCGATGTCGCCGTTGCCATAGTGCAGGCGTGTCACGCTCTCCTGAATGCGCTGCAGGCCGGTGCGACGCGCCAGTTCCTGATAGATGGGCACGTTCGACACCTTGATCGCGTCGCGCAGGCTCATGTCCTTTTCCCACTGAGGATAGGGTTGCGGCTGGCCGCCGTAGGGCAGTATCTCATCCACGTTTTTGACCGAGCCGGCATCGAGGCCAATCAAGGTATTGGGAATCTTGAAGGTGGAAGCGGGAATGAAGCGGGTGCCGGCGCGGGTGGCGTTGTGTCCGCTGATCTGGCCGCTGGCAACATCCAGCAACACGAATGTGCCCTGCAGTTGCTGTGCGTCGAACAGCGCGCTGGCGCGGGGATCATCCTGCCAGGCAAAGGCGGAAGGGGTGAGCAGCAGCAGGAAGGCAAGCAGCAGGCGGGACATGGTCGCTCCGGACGTGGTCAGTCGTGCGCGCAGCCTGACACAAAATGCGGTCCGGTAAAACTGGCGGCCGGCCTCAGCGCTGACGCAGCCACTGCTCCAGTTCTGCCGCCGGCACAGGCTGGGCAAAAAAGAATCCCTGTGCAACATGGCAGCCCTGTTCCTGCAGAAACTTCAGCTGGATGGCCGTCTCCACGCCTTCCGCCACCACTTTCTTGTCCAGCTGGCGCCCGATGCTGACGATGGCGCTGGCCAGGGTGCGGCTGTCCTCGTCGTCATGCAGGGCGCGCACAAAACTCTGGTCCAGTTTCAGTTCGTTTACCGGCAGACGGGCCAGATAGCTCAGGCTGGAAAAGCCGGTGCCGAAATCGTCCAGCGCCAGACCGATGCCGGCGGCACGCAGTGCATGCAGGATGTCGAGCACGTCTTCGGCTCCCTGCATCAGCAGGTTTTCCGTGATTTCCAGAATCAGGCATTCCGGTGGAACGGCACATTCCTCCAGCACGGCGATGATTCTGTCCGCCAGATCCGGGTCGCGGAAATTCACCGGCGACAGGTTCACCGCCACCGACGGAATCGCAATGCCCTGTTCCCGCCAGCGCGCAATCTGCTGGCAGGTGGTGCGCAGGACGTAATGATCCAGCCGCACAATCAGGCCGCATTCTTCTGCCAGCGGAATGAAACTGGCCGGTGGCACCGCGCCGCGCTGTGGATGCTGCCAGCGCGCCAGCGCCTCGACCCCCAGCAGCTGCTGGTCGGTCAGGCGCAGCTTGGGCTGGAAGTGCACGCTGATCTCGCCGTTGTTCAGCGCCTGACGCAGCGCCGACTCCAGCTCCAGATATTCGTTGGCAGCCTGATTCATTTCCGGGCGGAAAAATCGGAACGTGTTGCGACCCGCCGCCTTGGCGTAGTACATCGCGGCGTCCGTATTCTTCAGCAGCTCGTCAAAATTGGCGCCGTCCTGCGGAAACACGCCGATGCCGATGCTGGCGGTGGGCGTGAAACTGTGATGATCGATGACCAGTGGCTCGGCGATGGCGGCCAGCAGCTTTTCCGCCAGGGGAGAGGCGTGTTCCGCACTGCAGTCGGGCAGCAGCAGCACGAATTCGTCGCCGCCCAGCCGGCTCACGGTGTCCGATTCGCGAATGGTGCGCTGCAGACGCTGGCTGATCTGTTGCAACAGCTGGTCGCCCACCTGGTGCCCCAGCGAGTCATTCACGGTTTTGAAACGGTCCAGGTCGAGGAAAAACACCGCCAGGTGACGCTTTTCCCGCGCCGCGTGAAACAGTTCGTGCCGGGCCCGTTCCTGCAGCAGCGCGCGGTTCGGCAGTTGGGTGAGCGGGTCGAAAAAGGCGAGCTGGTGAATCTGCTGCGCGGTGTCGTGATGCTCGATCGCCAGGCTGCACAGGTGCACGCAGGCATTGACCAGCTGGCGGTGGAACAGGCCGGAACCGCGCGGCTCGCGATAGTAGAGTGCGAACGTGCCGGTGACGCGACCGTCGCGGGATTTGATGGGGCTGGACCAGCAGGCCCGCAGTCCCAGCGGCAGCGCCAGGGCGCGGTAGTCGTCCCATAGCGGATCGTGGGCGATGTCCAGTACTTCCACCGGTTCGCCACGAAAGGCGGCTGTGCCGCAGGAACCAGCCTTGGGGCCGATCGGCATGTTGTCGATTGCCTGGCTGAACGAAGACGGCATGCCACTTGAGGCTGCCAGCGGATGAATGCGCTGCTGTTCGTCCACCAGCAGTACTGTGCACACCACATCCGGCGCCAGCGCTTCCACCCGCTGGCACAGCAGCATCATGGATTCCTGCAGCGGTGTGCCGGATGCGACCGCTTCCAGCACCTCTGCCTGCAGGTTGTGCAGGGCGTTCTGCTGGCGCGGGTTCTGTACTTCGGTCAGATACACTACGGCAATGTCCTGCTTCTCGCCGGGCAGGCGCTGTACCACCATGTCCAGCAGACGGGCATCCTTTTCGACGATGAACTGGGCGCGGGGCTCACTCACCGGTGAATTGGCCAGCTGGTTCCAGAGTGTGCGCCACCGTGTCCGGTCCAGCTTGGGCACGAACTGGCCCAGCGGTTTTCCTACCAGCAGCTCATTGGTGTTGCCCAGCCAGGTGGCCAGGGTTGGATTCACACACAGGATGCTGCCGTCCGGATCAAGCCATGCGATGCCGATGGCCGCGTGCTGCAGGGTCTGTCGCAGGACATTGTCGCTGAGCGTGCCGATGGCGCTGGAAATGGTGTCAGTCATGCGTGCGTCCGTGCGGCATCGGGTAGGTGGGGACAGTAAAGGTTGCTAAAAGCCTAAGTCGCGTTGCGCAGGATGACAAGGTGGACAAAAAAAGCCCGCAGGGCGCGGGCTTTCGCTGGCGTTCAGGCACAGAGGTCGGCTTAGAAACGGGAGAAGTCCGGCTTGCGCTTCTCCATGAAGGCGGTGAAGGCTTCCTTCGCTTCCGCGCCGGCCAGCATTTCGCCGAAGATGCGGCCTTCCTCGGCCATGACCTTTTTCAGCATTTCCTCGTTGCCCATGCGCATCAGCTTGCGGGTGGCGCGCACGGACGCCGGCGGCTGCTTGGCCAGCTGTTTGGCTTTCTGCAGGGCGAAATCCTGATATTCCGCAGCCGGCACCACCTGATTCACGATGCCCATTTCCTTCGCTTCTTCCGCCGTGAACAGCTCGCACAGCAGCAACAGCTCGGCGGCGCGGCGATAGCCCAGACGCTGTGGCAGCAGCAGGCTGGAGCCGGCCTCGGCACACAGCGCCAGATTCACAAACGGCATCTGGAATTTCGTGCCGGGGGCGGCATAGACCAGATCGCAGTGCAGCAGCATGGTGGTGCCCACGCCGATCGCCGGACCATTCACGGCGGCCACCAGGGGCTTGGTCAGCGCAGGCAGGGTGCGCAGAAAGCGTCCCACCGGGGAATCGCCGCCAATGGTGGAGGCCGACAGGAAGTCCACCAGATCGTTGCCGGCGGTGAAGCAGTCGGCGCTGCCGGTGATCAGACCCACGCGCAGGTTGCTGTCGGCTTCCAGTTGGTCGAGTGCATCGGAAATGCCGTGGTACATCTCGCCGGTGAGGGCGTTTTTCTTGTCGGTGCGGTTCAGGCGGATGATGATCACGCCGTCCTGGATTTCGGTGAGTACCTGCTGCGTCATGGTGATTTTCCTGCTGGATTAATTGGTGTTGTTTTCGTCCTGGGCGGCGTGCGCATCGGCCACCGCCTGGGTTTCGCTGCGTTGTGCCTGCACCAGCTGGTTCAGTGCGGCGGCGCTGGCCGGCAGGGGTGGCGACGGCAGGCCGGGGAAGGCATCGTTCAGGGCCTGGATGGGCGATACCCGTTTCCCGGTCTTGATGCTGACCATGGCCATGCGGATCACGGCGGCCGTGAACACCGTGCGTTTGTAGGTGAAAAGCTGTTCCATGTAAACGTATTTGTCGTCCCAGGCGCTGATGCGGGTTTCCACCTTGAACCACTGGAACGGCTTCAGTTCCTTCACGTAGCTGATTTCAGTATTGGCGATCAGGGCCTTGTAGCCGCGACGGTGCATTTCCCGCAGCCAGGGGGTGTGGATCATGTGCTCCACCCGGCCACGCTCCATGTACTTCAGGTACTTCACGTTGTTCATGTGCAGGTTGGCGTCGATGTCCCACAGCTGGACGCGGTAGGGCACGATCATCCAGTCCAGCAGGTGTTTGGTGGGCTGGATTTTCTGGATGTAGCGGGCAATCAGGAAACGGAACAGAAACCACATAGGCAATACATCTTGGTCAGGGCTGTGTGGCCTGCACCGGCAGTGCGGACGTGGCGCGGCTGCGTGGTTGCAGGAGTATGTTTTTCCCGTCCTGGGCCACGGCGGCGGCGACTGAAAATGGCGTTGGCAGCCGGTTGTCGGTGCTGCCATTTCTGCTGCATTTTCCCGTGGTTTTTCGCATGAATTTGCAAGAATAGGCAGGGCCGGATTCTGCAGTCAACGCGCGCTGCTTTCACTGACTGAAAACGCTAATAATGTGTCAGTTTTGGCCAGTAGGAATGGGGTAGGGCGCTGTGTATACTTTCGACCCACTAGTCAGCCAGTACTTAGAGGATTCGAGCATGGAATTGAAAGATAAAGTCGCCCTCGTCACCGGTGGCGCCAGCGGTCTGGGTCGCGCAACCACTGAAGCTTTCCTGGCCAAAGGTGCCAAGGTTGTGATTTTCGACCTGAACGAAGCAGCCGGCAACGCCGTTGCTGCTGAACTCGGCGCCAACTGCAAGTTCGCCAAGGTGAATGTGGCTGACGAAGCATCGGTTCAGGCTGGCATCGCGTTCGTTCTGGAAAACTTCGGCGCCCTGCACATCGCCGTCAACTGCGCCGGTATCGGTTCCGCGCAGAAAACCTACGGCGGCAAGGGCCCGCACTCGCTGGATGGTTTCGCCAAGGTCATCGGCGTGAACCTGATCGGCACTTTCAACGTTACCCGTCTGGCCGCAGAAGCCATGGCCAAGAACACTCCCGTAACCGCCGATGGCGAGCGCGGCGTGATCATCAACACCGCTTCTGTTGCTGCCTTCGATGGCCAGGTTGGCCAGGTGGCTTACTCCGCTTCCAAGGGCGGCGTTGTGGGCATGACCCTGCCGATCGCGCGCGATCTGGCCCCTTACGGCATCCGTATCAACACCATCGCGCCGGGCATTTTCAACACCCCGCTGATGAACGCTGCACCCGATGTAGTGAAGCAGCCGCTGATCGAAGCCACCCAGTTCCCCAAGCGTCTGGGCAATCCGTCCGAGTACGGCCAGCTGGCTTGCCAGATGGTGGAAAACGGCTTCTTCAACGGCGAAGTGGTGCGTCTGGACGGCTCCATCCGCATGGCGCCGCGCTGAGTAGCCAAACCGTTTTGAACCATTGCCTATGCAATGCAGCCCACCCTCGCGGTGGGCTTTTTTTTGCCTGTGATTTATGGGCGACAGCGGTGGAACGGATTCTTATACTGGCACTCTTTACTGAAACAGGTCCGGATACGGGATTTTCATGACGTCTGCGCTGCAACGCTTTTTCAAACTGGAATCCGCCAGTGGCATCCTGCTGATGGTGGCCACGCTGCTGGCCTTGCTGATTGCCAACAGTCCGCTGGCACATCTCTATGACGCCCTGCTGCACACGCCGGTGGCCATACTCATTGGTGAGTTTGGAATCCACAAGCCGCTGCTGCTGTGGATCAATGACGGTCTGATGGCGGTGTTTTTCTTTACCGTGGGGCTGGAAATCAAGCGCGAAGTGCTGAATGGCGAACTGTCGCAGCCGTCGAAGGTGGTGCTGCCGATTGTGGGGGCGATCGGCGGTATGGCGGCGCCGGCGCTGATCTATTCCTGGATCAACTGGGGTGACGCCGCTGCCATGCGCGGCTGGGCCATTCCGTCCGCCACCGATATTGCGTTTGCGCTGGGCGTGCTGTCGCTGCTGGGCAATCGCGTCCCGGTAGGTCTCAAGGTCTTCCTGCTGACGCTGGCGATCGCCGACGACCTGGGCGCGATCATCATCATTGCACTGTTTTACACGACCGAACTTTCCACCCTGTCGCTGGCGGTGGCGGGTGCTGCCATTTTTGTGCTGCTGACCATGAATGTGCGGGGAGTGGGGGGTACGGCACCTTATATCCTGGTGGGACTGGTGCTGTGGACCGCCGTGCTGAAATCCGGTGTGCACGCCACCCTGGCAGGGGTGATTCTGGGCCTGATCATCCCGGCCACCGGCCAGGACGAGAAGGGGCACAACGCGCTGGAACGGCTGGAGCATGAACTGCGGGCGCCGGTCGGATTCGTGATTCTGCCGCTGTTTGCCTTTGCCAATACCGGCCTTTCCCTCGCGGGTCTGACACTGGATACCCTGCTGCAGCCGGTCCCGCTGGGGATTGCGCTGGGCCTGTTCCTGGGCAACCAGATCGGCGTGTTCAGCGCCTGCTTCATCGCGGTGAAATGCCGGATCGCCACCTTGCCGTCCGGTGTGGGCTGGAAAGAAATGTACGGCGTGTCGGTGCTGTGCGGGATTGGCTTCACCATGAGTCTGTTCATCAGCTCGCTGGCGTTCACCGGCGGCGATCCCAATTTCGCCTTCAATGACCGGCTGGGAATCCTGCTGGGCAGCCTGATGTCGGCCGCGTGCGGATATGGCCTGTTGCGTATGATGCTGAAGCCGGCGGCTACAAAATCCTGATGGAAGTGGCGCCGGGCCTGTGGTTATGATCAGGTCCGGACGCAATGGGCTTCCGGACTTTCAAATTTGGGGATACTGCAATGAAAACAATAAGAATGGCGGTGCTGGTAGTGGTTTCGTCGCTGTTGCTGGCCGGTTGCACGACCTGCGATCTGGCGTTGTGGCTGGGCAATGACGTCTGCGAGATTGGCGGGGTTTGAGCGGGACCGGCTGCTCCGGGCGATTCCTGTGGAAACACCCGGAGCGCGGCGGCAGAACTCAGTGACGCAGGCGCGGTGCCGAGCCTTCTGATGTCACGGGCGGAGCGGTGCCATCGGTTTCCAGCGCGGCAGCCGGTTCGGAAACCTTGCCTGCAACCTTGCTGGAAACATAGTCCGCCGGCGGATTCTCATACACCATCTGATAGCTGGCGTTGACGATGGTCTCCGAGGTTTTCGGGAACACGTAATACATTGCCAGCGCTCCTTTACCCAACAGCCCCAGCTTGCGCTTGTTGCGGGTAATGATCACATCCAGCATCCACTTCACTGCGGTTTCCGGCGACATCACCGGCATGTAATCGTAGATCTTGGTGGGCGCAATCATCGGTGTGCGCACCAGCGGATAGTTGATGGTGGAGAAGCGCACACCGGTGTGGGCAAATTCATTCGCCGCCACCCAGCTCCAGCCTTCCAGTGCCCACTTGGACGCCAGATACGCCGAGAACCGCGCCGGATTCGCCTGCACGCCGACGGTGGAGACGTTGATGATGTGGCCTTCGTTGCGCTCCAGCATGCCCGGCAGCAGATTCATCGCCATGCGGATCGAGC
>CAZBII010000062.1:0-23117 GCA_964491665.1 uncultured Moraxellaceae bacterium | reverse complement strand
AGGCAAAAATCAGCATGACGATGGTGTAGAGCGGCACCGCCAGCAGCGCGTGAGTAATGGTGCCGCCGCGCTGCAGGTTTTTCGGCATGTTCAGCACCTGCCAGAACGACAGCAGTGCCATCACGGTGGAGCCGAAAGCCAGTGTGTTGATGATGACGGGACTGCTGATCTGGATGTCGCTGTTCAGTGCGGTTTCGCGGAACGCCCAGGCCGATGCGGCCAGCGAACCGTTCGCCACCAGCTGCAGGAAGGTGGACACGCGATGGTCCATCTCGGTCATGATCGGGCGGAATGCGATGTGGTGGCTTTTCATGGTGGCCACGCACGCGGCCACGAACAGCAGCAGCACCAGGAACAACTGCTGCTGCGCCGTAGCGAAAATACTGGCCTGGGAGAACTGGTGTTCGATTTCCCGGAACAGTTTTACTGACGGCGTCAACCGCTCCTGATACTGCTGTGCCTGCGTGTGCTGGGTGACGCAGAGGGCCTGCTGGTTGACCAGCGAAGTGCGGGCGGATTCGCGATCGAAGGTTTCATCCATCAGATCATCGACACCCGCCGCAGCGGCATTCTGCTCCAGTTCGTTCAGGCGTGCTTCAATATCAACATTCGGATTGCAGGTGGGCATCGGCATGTCGGCGCGCAGGGTGAAGTAATCATCCCAGATGGCTTCGCCGAGCTTGGTCATCTGACCATGCACGTTTTCACCGGTGCGGGCGAAAATCAGAAACACCAGCAGTGCCAGAATCACCAGAATCGGAATGCGTTCGAACAGGTTATCCCGCGCACCCACTGTTTGTTCCATCGATAATTCACTCACGTTCGTTTACCTGCAATGCGTTGTTGTACTGAAATTTATTCCGGGTTGGCTTCGGTGCATTCGGCGCGGGTGGCGTCCATGTTGCAGCGAACCTTGCGCAGCAGGGTCAGCATGCGGGCGTCATAGACATTCTGGTCGCGGAACGTCAGGCGCACCTTGCGGGTCTGCACGTTGTATTCGTCGCGCTGGTCAGCCGGCAGCGGTACCCACCATTTCTTCGGCACGGCTTCTTCGGCATCGCGGATGATCTTCAGGCTGCGATCGAAGTTGGCGAGGAAAAATTCACGCGACTTCTGGCCAAAGCCCGGCGGCATTTTGCTGGCGCGGCCCACGAACTGCATGTTGCCCTGCAGCATCGGTTCGGCCAGGATGCCGCCGTTCGGTTCCAGACCTTTATGCAGTTCCATCATTTCATACACGATGGCCGGGCCGGCCGCGATGTCGACGGCCTTGTTGTTGAACTTCTGGAAGATGTTGGTGACGGTGGAGGAGACCGGTGTCATGCCCAGATCCACCACCAGCTGGCGTACTTCAGGCATGGAATCCAGAATCGCCATGCGCTTGCCCGCCAGATCCGGCAGGCTCTTCACGTTGCGGTCGTTGGTGAACAGGAACACGGCACCGGCGGTCTGGATGCCCACGATTTCATATTCGCCTTCCACCATGTATTTCGCTGCAGAAGGCTTGGTGAGCGTTTGCAGCACGGTTCTGAAGTGATCGTAGGTGGGCATGGAGGCGGGTGCGTCCAGCGTGCCGGTGAACTTGTTGAAATGGCGCGCCTGCATGCTGGTCATGTTGCTGATGTCGCAGACGCCTGCTTTCAATTCCTCGGCGGCGACTTTTTCATTCATGTAGGGCTTCAGCGTGAGCTTCACGCCCCAGCTCAGGGCTGCCGTCTGGTACTCGATCAGCGCTTTGTGTTCAGGACCACCCTCGCCCATCATCATGAAGGCGCACATGGTCAGCGGCACGGGTTCGGCGGCGTGAACGGTGGCGGTGGCAGTGGCACTGAGGGCGATCACGCCAACCCAGCTTTTCAGAATGGATTTGAAAGAAAGCTTTTTCATAATGTGAATTCCCTTTGATCGCAAATTGGTTCAGGTATTACAGAAGGTCTTCGATGTCCATGCCCTGCGCTGCGCCGCCGGCGGTCTGGTCATCCCAGAACGTGCCGAGCGCATTGTACGGCGTGCGTTGCCCGGTGTTCTGCGTCCACATCTTGTCGGAAATCAGGCGCAGGCCGCGGGTGGTCATTTCATCGAGAATTTTCAGTTCGGGATTGGCGGCCACGGTCTGCTTGAGCTTCACGTGTTCGCGGATGACCTGCTTGGTGAGGTCTTCGCGACCCATGGCGGAATAGAGCGACGCCTGCACCAGCTGCACGATGCGTACGCCCTGCTTCTGGCCGATCTGCGACGCTGATTCCAGCTGGCCCATGGCAACGGACAGCGATTCCTTTTCACCGCCGATGTTGGCTTTCATGATGTCGACCGAGGATTTGATGGCCAGCGGCAGGCCCCAGAATTCCTCGTTGTCGAGGCAGTCGAGCGCCTTGATGGATTTGGGCATGACCGAGAGGGGAACACCGGCAGTGCCGCCGTTGGAGAGATCGGTCTGGAACGCCTGAATGCCACCGAACAGACCGAACATGAAACTCATTTTTTCGTTGCGGTCGGAGAATTCGGGGCATTCGTCGCCGACTCCACCGAAATAGCGCTCCACAGCCTGATAGCCGAAGTATTGCCGGCGCGCCGCCAGTTCCAGCCAGCGCTTCTGCATGGTGAGTGCATCCTGCGCTTCCTCGGCGTCGTTCTTGCGCATGGCGCGGATATAACGCAGCTCTTCTTCCTTGGCGCGTTCGCCGGCGCACATGCCCGACGCCAGGGTCAGCATCGGGATCATGGGATCGACATTGGGGCCGAGGGGATAGGCCATGGCGCCCATGCCTTCACCCATGGCGCACATGACGTCGGTGTCGTCGCTGGCCATGAACCAGGGCGCGATGTATTCATTGCCGAAACTCACCATGCCGGAACCCGCCATGTCGCGCACCATGTTGTGCGTGCAGCCGGCAGAAAGCAGAGTGATCACTGAGATCGACGCCAGGCGCCGAAAGGAGGTCTTGAATCCCATACTGTCGTTCCTTGAAACTGACTGTTTTTATTGTGTGGACATTATTGTTTTGCCAGCAGGGCCACATGGGCCGACGCTTCTTCCACTCCCCAGAATCCGCCTACGTTGCATTGCAGTGCGATGCGCGCGCTTTCCACCTGGCGTGCGCCTGCTTCGCCGCGGAGTTGTTGTGTCAGGTCGTAGAGTTGTGCGATGCCGGTTGCTGCAATCGGATGGCCGCGGGACTCGAGCCCGCCAGACGGGTTGACTGGAATGCGGCCGCCGATGGAAGTGGCGCCGCTCATTGCAAGCATGCCGCCGTCGCCGGGAACACACAGGCCTAACGCTTCCACTTCCAGCAATTCTCCCACGGCGGTGGCGTCGTGCAGTTCGACGACATCCACATCCTGTGGGCCAATGCCGGCGTGATCATACAACGTATTCACCGCCCTGCGCACCACATGACGCAACTCGTCATTCGGGTCACGCTCGATGCCGGAGCGGGTCACGCTCGACAGTACGCGCACCGCCCGCGAGCGGCTTTGTTTGGATTTTGACAACCCGTTGGCGTTACAGAGAATTATGGCGGCCGCGCCGTCACTGATAGGCGCGCACATGGGCAGTGTCAGCGGGTAAGTGATGGGCGGCGCGGCAAGTACCTGTTCGATGTCGTAGGGCACACGAAACTGGGCCTTGGGATTGTGCACCGAGTGCCGGTGGTTCTTCGCACAAATGGCCGCAACTTCCCTCTGGGTAACGCCGTACCTGCGGGCGTGCAGCAGAAACTCGCCCCGGTATACATCCATGAAAGGACTGTAGGCTTTGGCGGAAGTTGTGCCGGGCGGAATCGTCATTCCGTGACCCATTGCAGCAATCTGGTCCATCTGCCAGTCGGTGCGGGCAATATCCCAGGCGCTGGTGAAGGCGTTGAACATTTTATCCTTGTCGGTGCTCACCATTTTTTCCGCGCCCACGGCCATCACCACATCGGCCTGACCGGCGAGCAGGGCGCGCACGGCGTTGTGAAAGGCCATGCTGCCGCTGGCGCAGCCGCTTTCCAGATTGAACACCGGAATGCCCTGGAATCCCTGTTCCAGAAAAATGGAATGGCCGCGAATCATGTGCTGGCCTTCCATGTAACCCTGCACGCAGTTGCCGAAATGGATTTCCTCGATGGCGCTGCGTTCCAGCTGGGCGTCGTGCAATGCTTCCTGCACTGCGGCGGCCGCCAGCTGTTTCAGTGATTGGTCGAGGTGGCGGCCAAAGGGCGTCATGCCCGCGCCGATGATATAAATGTTGTCGAATGCCATGGTTTTTTTGCCAACCTGTTCAGTAGCCGCGGAATTCCGGCGTGCGCTTTTCGATGAATGCGGTGATGCCTTCGCGAAAATCCCACGAGCGGAACTGGTCGCGCGATGCCAGACGCTCGTCGCGCAGTGCATCGGCGGCGGTTTTGTCGAGTGCTTCATTGGCAACGCGTTTGGCGCGCTGCAAGCCGATGGGGCTTTTGCGGCTGATGACGGCGGCGACGCTGGCCACCGTGTCCAGCAGTTGTGTGTCTGGCACCACATCATTCAGCAGTCCATATTGCAGCAGTGCCGATGCGGGCAGGAATTCGCCGGTAAACAGCAGATATTTTGCGATGGGTAATGGCAGCAGGCGCGGCATGATGGCTGCGCCGCCGCCACCCGGCACGATGCCGTAATTGCAATGGGCGTCGCCGATGCGTGCGCTTTCGCCGGCGTAAATCAGATCGCAGCACATCATTAATTCCATGCCGCCGGCCAGCGCCAGTCCATTAACCGCTGCAATGACCGGCTTGGGAAAGGTGCGCAGCGTATCGAGCAGTTCCACCACGCGATCGAGAATGTCGGGCTCGCCCGGCTGGCGCTGTTCGTTGAGATTTTTCAGATCGGCGCCGGCACAGAAAGCCTTGCCGCTGCCGGTGATGACGAGTACCCGGATGCTGTCGTCGCTGGCGGCTGCGTGCAATTGTTCCAGCAGGGCATCCACCAGCTCGAAACTCAGCGCGTTCATGGCGTGGGCGCGATTCAGCATCAGGCGCAGGGTCTGCTCCTGGCGGTGCGCAATCACAATCGATTCAGTCATGGTGTGTCTCACTTGTTGCGGTGATCCGTTGCGGCATGCCGCTGTCGCGAAATTCACTGGGGGAAACGCCGGTCCAGCGCTTGAAAGCGCGGGCGAAGTTGCTGGTGTCGGAGAAGCCGAGCAGATAGGTGATTTCGCTGATGGAATTGTGCTGGCCGGCCATGTACTGGATGGCCAGATCCTGTCGCGTCTGATCGAGAATTTCCTGGTAACCGGTGCCCAGCAGATCCAGCTTGTGCTGCAGGTTGCGGGCACTCATGTGCAGGCGCGCGGCTACCATTTCCTTGCTGCAGTTGCCGGAGGCCAGCAGCTTGATGATGTGGGTGCGCACCTGGTTCACCAGATCGGACTTTTTCAGTCGCGCCAGATAATCCATCACCACGCGATCATTGATCAGCGCCAGTTCGTGATTGGCGCCGGGCAGCGTGGCCAGCATGTCGCCGGTGCTGAAATGCAGCGCCCATTCGTTGCAGTCGAACTCGACCGGGCAGCGGAAATAGTCTTCATAACGCTGGCGGACAGACGGCTCCGGCGCAGGACGTTTCAGTTGCACGCGCGCGGGATTGAAGCCGGGTTTGTACATCGAGCGGGCAAATTTCAGCAGCGCGGCGCTCCAGCCGTCCTGCGACTCGAAGGACAGATTCGGCACCAGCACTTCGATGCGCAGCCGGAAGCTTTCAGCATTTTCTTCAATGTGATGACGACAGTTGTCGCTGGCGATGCGGAAAAAGCGCACCAACCGTTCGCAGTAGTCGTGCAGGGTGGAACTGGCGAACAGTGAATAACCCAGCGCATGAAAGGTTGTGGGATGGATGAATTCTTCCATGTCCAGACCGAAGCAGGGGTTGCCGGTGGCGGCAACGCTGAGCTGGAACAGGCGGTTCATTTTGGCGGTGGGCACGCGCAGATACGGATTCACCGCCAGCTTGTATTCCACGCCGGCCTGGGCAAACAGGGCCTGGCTGTCGACACCGGCCTGCTCCAGCGCCTGCGCAATCACCACCGCCCAGCTGTGCATGGACGCAGGTTCGGTGAGTGCGGGACTGTGCAGATGCTCGAGCGGCGCCTGAATGGTCATGGAGCGGGGCCTTTTTGTTATTTTGTGTAAAGTTTTTCTGCGTTTGTGACGCGTCCTGACAAGGGTGGCGGCAAATTCCGGGCGCAACTTTCCTGCGCACAAGGTAGGGGATGGGGGGAGAGGTTGTCCTAGTCCGGTTGGACGATGGCGGGGGTGGAGAATGATGAGGCTGACACTGATTGAAATGCCTAATAGATAAAGACGTTTCGGGCGCGGTCCGGCGGTGCCAACCCGGTAAAAACAATTGCGCTTGTAGTCATGTCCCACTCCAGCGCGGCGCTGGTATAGGGGTTGCGCTCGCCGGCTTCAGCGAGGCGTGCGGCAATCACGTCGATTGACACCTGTTCTTGGCGCAGCTGAATGGCTGTCAGTGCCGCGCGGCGCATGCCTTCAAGATCAGTGACGCGTGCTGCATAGGTGGTGAATTCCGCGGGTTCACGGGCAAAGAGCAAACGTCCGACCGGGTTGTATCGGTAGGCAAACAGCGTATCCGGTGTTGTTGCCTGTTTTTCGAGTGCACGGGCCAGCTCCAGTGCAGCTGGATATTGGCTGGCGGGAACGTCCAGTATTTTTGCCAGCGCCTGCAGGTACTCTGCGTATTGGTTGCGGGATGCTTGTACCTGCAGAAACGGTTTCAGCGTGAGAGAGAGCAGGTTATTGAAAATATCCTGACCGCTGTCTGTGAACGGCGGGATCGAAGCACTGATGTCGTCACGGACGCGCAACAGAAGCCGGGAGGCAAATATCCATTCTCCCCTGAAACAGCGTTGCATGGAGAAGTCCGCCGATGAGAATGGAACGGTCAGATGCTCAGGAGGTGGTGCTTTAACGTCGAGCTGGTTTAGCCGCAGATAGACAAGGTTGGTCCACTCGAAATTACGTTTGATGGCTGCAACAGCGATCAGTTTGTTGAGCAGAGTTTCAGAGCTGGCCTGCACATTGCGCCAGAACTCCAGATCCCTTTGCAGCAGAGCGTTAATCGGAGCGACGTTGCCGACGGGTGCCAGTGTCCAGGCTTCCAGCAACAGCAGTTTCTGTCCATCCAGAACATGGACATAGGACGGGATGTACGCCTCGGCATCGAGCGGACCGGTTTCTTGCCATGCGGACCGCAATAGCAATGTCTTGTATCGGTCCAGCAGCCACTTCTCTGACACCAGCAGGGGCTGAATGCCGGCATCGTTTTTTTCCAGCAGCGCAGCACATTCCCGGCTGACGTTGCGGCAGGCCTCCAGCAGATCCCGCTGCAGTGGGTTGCGAATCTGATTGAGGTCCACCTCACCGCCCGGCAGGTCGCTATCGACGGCAGTCTGGTGTGCGCTCACCTGCAGCCAGTTCCAGGCGATGCGCTTGCTGCCCCAGACGACCGGGTCCTGGTCGGGCGGGACCGAGAAACCCATCGTGTAAACATAAGCGTTGTCTGCATCCGGAACGGCAGGTCGATTGTCGAATGCAGTTTGCCATTCCAGAGCCAGTGGTGACAGTGGTTGATCATTCCAGTTGATGATCAGCAGGGCTGTATAGGTGATTGCAACGGTCAGTACAGCTGCTCCGGCAGACAGGTAGATGAATTTCAAAATCCGGTTGCGTGAGAAAGCTATCACTGCCGCGCCAGCTCCCGGTTGATACACGCCAGCACCAGCGCCCAGAACTCGGAAAAATCGTTCACCACGACATCGGGCTTGTGCGGATAGCGTTCATTGCCGGGAAAGATCTTGTTGAGCCAGGGCAGATCCCACTGTGCGCCGTTGAAAAATACGCTGGTGATGCCGGCGACTTTGGACGCAATCACGTCGGTGGTGCTGTCGCCGACATACCACACATCCGGCCCGGGTTTGTGGCCCAGTTGCGCGGTGGCCAGCAGTACCTGATCGGGATGTGGTTTGCGCAGTTGGGTGTCGTCACCGCAGATGGTGGTGTCGAACAGCTTGTTCCAGCTGCCATTCTCGACACAATCCAGTTCATGCTCGAAGAATTCGCGGTCGCGGTTGGTGATCACGCCGAGTTTCAGATTGAGCGTGCGCAGTCCGCCCAGCATGTAGCGGATGCGAGGCTCGAACGGCAGCACGTTGCCGTAATGATTGCGATAGTGGTGATTGAAAATCTTGTGCGCGATCTGCTTGGCGTCCTGGTCATCGCCAAACAGCACTTCAAAAATATCGGTGCGGGAAATCTTGCGGTCGGCCTTTATTTTGGGATGCAGCTGCGCGTGATCGCGTACGTATTCCACCAGCCGCGCGTCCTCCGGCGATTTGCTGTGGGCCGGGTCCACCATGCGGTCCAGCAGGCCGCATTCGCGCAGTTCCGGCAGCATGTCGTCCACCGCGTGATACATTGCGTCCAGCGTGTCCACCAGCGTGGCGTGCCAGTCGAACAGGATCACGCTGGGGGCGGTCAGTTTTGCGATCGATGGATGCCAGTCCGGCTCGATGCGCGGAACCGGTGGCACCGGGCCGGGGAAATGCGGTGGCCGTGCCTTGCTGACAATCTTGCTGAACGCCAGTGGATCGTGCTGCTGGCAGATTTCCAGCAGATCCATCAGTTCGTCGAAACTGTTGATGATGGCGTCGGGCGCGGTGGCGGGATCGGCGCGGAAGGCTTGCCACAGTTCGTTCACGTCGCGGCAGGCGCTGTTGTAGTACACCGCAGTGACGCCGGCATTTTTCGCCGTCACCATGTCCAGATGGCTGTCGCCGATGTACCAGGTGTCGGGGCGCGGGTAGGTGACGATGCTGGCGAGCGCGTAGCGGATCACCTGTGGGTCGGGCTTGTAATAGGTGACATCGTCGGCGCAGGTGGTGAAATCGATCAGGCGTGGCCAGGAGCCGTCGTCCACCGTGCGCAGTTCGTGGTCGAGAAATTCACGGCTGCGGTTGGTGGCCACGCCGAGGTTCAGGCCCAGCCGTTTCAGCGCGAACAGATATTCGCGAATGCCTTCCTGGAACGGTTTCACCTTGCCGTAATAGTTGCGATAGCACTTGTTGTAGGCGCGGTGGGCCAGGTTCTTGGCATCCAGATCATCGCCAAAAATAGCGTTGAAAATTTCGGTGCGGCTGACACGCCGTTCCAGCAGGATTTTTGGATGCAGGCGGCGGAAGATGCGGATGTAGCGCACCAGCTTCACATCTTCCAGCGACTTGCACTTGTCCTCCGGCAGCAGCCGCTCCACCAGCGCCAGCTCTTCCATCTGCAGCAGCATCTCTTCCATGGCGGACGTCATGGCGTCCTGCGTGTCCACCAGCGTGCCGTGCCAGTCGAAGAGAATGTTTTTGGGCGTGGGCAGGAGCAGCAGCGCGCGGATCATGGCGCAGTCTCTTTAGCCGGCACGCTGGTGGGCAGCGCACTGGTCAGTTCCACCAGCCGGACAAAATCCTTGCGGTAGCCTTCCGGGTCTTTGCCCCGTGCGCCCTGCGCCAGTTTGGCAATCTGCGGGTAACCGAACTGGCCCAGATAGTCGCCACCCTTGAGCTGCTGGCCAAAGGCGGCCACGCTGGCGGCAAAACGGAAGTCGTCACTGCCGGCGGATTTTTTTTGCAGCACAGCGGCGGACGTGCCTGCCACCACATTGCGGAATTCAACGGATTTTTCGCTGCCGGGTTGCTTGTAGCGCAGGCGCACTTCACCCAGTTCCTGCAGTGCGCTGGCTGTCGCGGAGGGCGGCGCCGGTTTGTCGGCGTAGCGGCGCTCGGCCTTCAGGGTGGGGCTGCCCACCGGGGTCAGTTCATACAGCGCGGTGACGCTTTTGCCGGCGCCCACTTCGGCGGCGTCCACCTTGTCGTTGGTGAAGTCCTCTTCTTTCAGCACGCGGTTTTCGTAGCCGATCAGGCGCCATTCGGCGATCTGGGCCGAATTGAATTCCACCTGGATTTTCACGTCCTTCGCGACCGTTATGAAAGTGGAGGACAGTTCGTCCACCAGTACTTTTTTCGCTTCCGACAGCGAGTCGATGTAGGCGTAATTGCCGTTACCCACATCGGCGATGCGCTCCATCATTTCCTCGTTGTAATTGCCCACGCCGAAACCCAGTGTGGTCAGCGTGATGCCGTCGGCGCGTTCTTTCTCGATCAGATCAATGATCTGGTTGGTGTCGTAAATGCCGACGTTGAAGTCGCCGTCGGTGGCCAGCAGGATGCGGTTGATGCCGCCCTTGATGTAATGCTTGCGGGCTTCGCTGTAGGCCATGCGTATGGCCGATTCGCCTGCCGTGGCGCCTTCTGCCACCAGCCGGTCGATGGCCGCGAGGATCGCGCGTTTGTCGGCGCCGGAGGTGGATGGCAACTCCATCGCCGTGCGGCCGGCGTACACGATCAGCGACACGCGATCCTGCTCGCGCAGCTGCTGCACCAGCAGTTTCAGCGAGGACTGCACCAGCGGCAGTTTGTCGGGTTCACTCATGGAACCGGATACGTCCACCAGAAACACCAGATTGGCTGGCGGCATGTCCGCTGCCTGCTTGTCGACGGCCTTGACGCCCACCCGCAGCAGCAACTGTTGAGCATTCCAGGGCGCCGGCGCCACTTCGGTGCTGATGACGAACGGATGCACGCTGTCCGCCGCCGGCTGGGGATAGTTGTAATCGAAATAGTTGATCAGCTCTTCCACGCGCACGGCGTCACGCGGCGGCAGCGTCCCGCTCTCGATGAAGCGGCGCACATTGCTGTAGCTGCCGGTGTCCACGTCGAGACTCAGGGTGGAGACGCTTTCTGCCGTCGTGGTTTTTACCGGGTTCTGCTCCAGCTTCTGGTAACGCTCGCGCTGCGCCTGGTTCAGCATCATTGGCGCCATGGATGCGCTGGCATTGGAAGTGGCGAAAGCCATGACAGAGCCTGCGCTGGTGTCCTCGGGCGTGGATGAGCAGGCCGGCAGCAGCAATGCGGCTGCACAGAGAAATGAAAGTGTTGGTCTGGAAATGCGAATGTGCGGGATTGGCATGCAAGGTTCCTGCTGAGCCGTGAAAAGTGAGGTGGGCCGTTATCGAGAATAGCGGCAGCCTCGTTCGGCTGACAACCCTGGCCGGCCCCTTGATCCGGCTGGCCGTTCACGGGGGCGATGGCGTTGCAACACCCAATCCCCTCTCCATCTAATCAATTTGGATGATGCCGACCCGGTTTCGGGCTGGTTATGATCGCGACGACCCATCAGCCCGGACGGGCGCCATTCATATTAATAAGACCAGAGAGGATTCAACCATGTGGGTAGGCCGCATTCTTGACGACAAAAAACACATCGACATGAGGGACTTCAATCCCCGCAACATCGCCAACCAGGCGCGGGAAGTGCTGGCCACGCTGAAAGACCCGCAGCGTCGCGCCATCCTGGAGAACTTCATCGAGCACGCAGAAGCCGAGTGCACCGGCGATTACGACCGCCTGATCGCCAGCTGCTCCAGCAAGAGCCAGACCTACGCGGTGTACGGCGCCGGTGAAGCGATTGCAGAAATGCAGCCCAAAACCGTTGAGGAAATGAAGGATTTCTACCGCATGCTGGTGGAAAGCAACGTCTACATGATCCACGGCGAAATCGAGAAACTGATCGTGGGCGATCACGATCTGTATGTGGAAATCATCCTGCACCAGCTGTATCCGGGCGAAATGCTGCCGGCGGCCTTCGGTGTGGAATTCGGCGAGGAAGGCGAGGTGTGGCAGCTGACCCAGCGTGTGGCCACCGTGTTCTGTTTCGATGACGAGAACAAGGGTTGCGCCGAGCACTCCTTCACCGATGGCCCCACCCAGCCCGAGTGGCTGCGCAAGGAAGACCCGCGCGCGGTACCGGCACAGTTCTGGAACAACCCGGTTTCCGGCCCCCGCAACAAGCCCTTCTGATCCAACCGTTCGGTCACTCTCCAGCAGCCCCGTCATCCCTGGCGGGGCTTTTGTTTACGCCCTCCACAGGGGTAGCACGTACGCCCCATTTTCCTGTTGACGACCCATAAACAAGTTGTTTAGTGTGACGGCGTTAACAAATACAAGAACTCCCACAATAACCACAAGAAGAGGGATTTTCGTGGCTAAATATCCGCTGATCATTCTGTTTACCGCATTGTTGATGACCGGCTGTGGAGGCGGATACTCCGGCTCCGGTGACAACAACGCCAGCCGTTCCCAGCAGTCCGCGCCCACCGAAACCACCAGTGATACCACCGGGGTGGCGGATGAGGGCGAGGAAAGCGACGCACCAGCTCCTGATGAAACCGACTCCCCCACGCCGCCTCCCGGTTACTACACGCGGGCGCGCGAATATCCCTACATGGTGACCCTGCCGCTGCAGTTCATTACCACCGCCAACGGCAAGAAGCTGGGCGTTCTGGTGACCCTGCCGGCCAGCCAGCGCGGCAAACCGGCGCCGGGCCCGTTCCCCACGATCCTGATCCAGACTGCCTACAACATTCACCTGATCGGCGCCGTGCCCATGCCCGGTGGTGCGCTGATGGGCGCGCCGGACCCGTACATGGTCAAGCGCGGCTATGCGCAGGTGGCGGTGGATGTAGTGGGCACCGGTGTGTCCCAGGGCGGCTGGGAAATGCTGGGCGAGGAGGAGCAGGAAGGCTACGGCGACACCGTGGACTGGGTGAAGCAGCAGCCGTGGTTCAACGGCAAGCTGGGCCTGTCCGGCGCTTCGTACATGGCAATCACGTCGCTGTTCACTGCCGAGCGCCGTCCCGATGATGTGCAGGCCATTTTTGCCAGCGTGCCGATGGGTGATGCGCAGCGCGGCACCGTGGGCACCGGCGGCATGATCAACGGCGTGTTCATGAGCCACTGGCTGAACCTGACGCAGATGACCACGCAGCAGAATTTCACCGCCGTGCTGCAGAACCTGAAATACGCCAACCAGATCACCGCCGCTACCCGCGAGCACAACGAGCAGATCGACAACTACTATTTGCCGGTGATCGAGAAGGCCATGAACGGCGATCCGGAACTCACTTATGACACGCAGTTCTGGCGCACCCGTTCGCCGCTGGAAAATATCGACAACATCAAGGCGCCCACGCTGATCTTCGGTGCGCTGAATGACATCTTCCAGCGCGACGAGCCGCTGCTGTACGAAAGGCTGAAACAGAATGGCGTCGACACCCGTCTGGTGCTCTACAACGGCGATCATGTCGGCCACTTCATGCAGGGCTTTCTGGGTGTGGACAAGGTGGACCCGATGCCGTTCCTGCTGCTGCAGTGGTTCGACTATTACCTGAAGGGGCTGGACACCGGAGTGGAGGATATTGCGCCGGTCACGCAGTACGTGAAGAACAACGCGGACCATCTGCTGAACGGCTTCTCCGCCACCACCGACTGGCCGCATCCGCTGGCAATGCCGGAGCGCTGGTATCTGCACGGCGATCTGTCGCTGACGCAGGAAATGCCGCTGGTGGAGGAAGAGGTGAACACCATGAATGTGGCGCCGTTCCCCACCATTGAATATGGCAAGTCCGAGGATGGCAGCCTGCTGCTTTTCCATGTGGAGCCCAATGACGGCACCAAGTGTTCCATCAGCTATCACCAGTGGACGCTGGGCATTGCCGGCGCCACCAGCTTCAACAAGTGCTACCGCGACAACCGCGTGCTGGAACAGGATGCGCTGAACTATGAATCGGCGCTGATGGAGGAGGACTACTACATCAATGGCCCGATCCAGGCGGATGTGTGGATCAGCACCACGGCGCAGGAAGCGGTACTGTCGGTGCGGGTGGATGAAGTATCCGCGAACGGCCGCACGGTGAAGCCGCTGACCAATGGTCTGCTGCTGGCGTCGGCGCGCCGGGTGGATGAAAGCCGCTCGCGCTACATGCACGGCGAAATGGTGCAGCCATTCCACTATCTGACCGAGGATGCAGTGGAGCCGGTGGTGCCGGGTGAGGTGTTCAAGATGCAGGTGGAGGTGTTCCCCACCAGCGCGCTGATCCGCAAGGGCCACAAGCTGCGGGTGTCGATTGCGCCCAGCAACGATGCGCAGGGCATGCTGAACCTGCCGCGGCAGGAACTGGCGAAAGACGGCGTGACCACCATCTACAACAGCCCGCAATATCCCTCCAGCATTGTGTTGCCGATCGTGCCGACCAGTGCACTGAACTGAGCAACACCGCTCGCGCATCCGGGGCAGCAATGTTCCGGGTGCGTTATGCTTGGCACTGTCTTTTCGCATGGGTGGTGCCATTGCATGTCTTCTCAATCTTCCTCCGGAATGTCGTGGACACTGGTGCGGGTTGGCCTGCTGCAGGGTCTGTTGCTGGCGCTTTTGCTGCAATCGCGCGAGCACGCCTTCTGGCAATCCAGCTATTGGCTGTTTCTGTGTCTGCTGGTGTTGGCGCTGGTGCTGCCGGTGATTTTCTATCTGTCGGAAAACACTGGCATGCCGGGCCGGCGTCGGGCCGCGCTGGTGGGTGTGGCAGCGGTGCTGTTTGGCGGGCTGGCGCTGTATGTGCACTGGCTGTCGCTGGGGCTGGCGGGGGAAAAATTCCGGCTGGTGCTGGGGGTGCCGCTGGTGCCGGCGGCAATGGTGCTGGGATTTGTGCTGGTGCCGCTGGTGGCGGCGTGGCAGCCGCAGCGGATATCGCAGCCGATGGGCAGATTCCTCCGGCGCTGGTCCTATCCTCTGCTGTTCGAGCTGGCGTGGCGCAACGGTTTGCTGCTGGCGAGTGTGGCGGCGATAGCCGGGCTGTTCTGGGCGGTGCTGGCGGCGGGCGCGATGCTGCTGGGTGTGATCGGTCTGCCGTTCATGGGTGAGTTGCTGCTCAAGCCCTGGTTCTCGTTCAGCGTGACGGGCATGGTGGTGGGTGCGGCGTTTGCGCTGGGCACGGCGCGCGCGGAACTGTTGCTGGGCTTGCGTCGCTTCTGGCTGGCGCTGAATGCGTGGTTGCTGCCGTTGCTGCTGCTGTTCGGCGTGGTGTGGGTGGCGGCGCTGCCGTTTACCGGGCTGCAGGGATTGTTCGGAACAAAATCCGCGGCCTTGCTGCTGTTGTGGTTCTGCGCGCTGGGTGTGCTGTGTGTGAACGCGGCCTGGCAGGATGGGCAGGAGCGCCAGCCCTATCCGGATGGACTGGCAACGGTGTTGCGCTGGGCGTGGCTGTCGCTGGTGCCGATCGTGCTGGTGGCGGGCTGGGCGCTGGCGTTGCGGATCGGGCAGTACGGCTGGAGCGAACATCGCATCTGGGCCGTTTTCATCTGCATCCTGTTATGCGGCTATGCGCTGGGTTATGCGGCATCGGTCTGGCCTGCCCTGGCGCGGCGTGGCTGGATGAGCAGCGTGGGCAGCACCAATGTGCTGATGGCGCTGGTGCTGGTGAGCGGACTGGTGCTGTTGCTCTCGCCGCTGGCCGATCCGCGCCGGCTGGCGGTGGCTGATCAGGTGCAGCGCCTGCAGGACGGGCGCATCGATCCGGCCCGTTTCGATTTTGTCTATCTGCGTGATCGCACCGGACGCTGGGGGCAGACTGCGTTGCAGGCGCTGGCCTCGGTTGAGGGTGGCGATGCCAGAATGCAGACGATTGCGCGCCTGGCGCGCGAATCGCTGCAGGAGCGGCTGGCGCAGCTGGAAGAGCAGGCGCCGCCCGCGCCTCTGACGCTGGAGCAGCTGCACGCGCGCATCGAACTGATAGGCGATACCACGCCACTGGATGCGGCACTGGTGCAGCTGATCCATGACAGCAACGGCAAATTCCGGCAGCCGGAGTGTCGTGATCCGCGCGTGGTCTGCGCTGCCTGGCGTCAGGATCTGGATGGCGACGGTGCCGCGGAAGTGCTGCTGGTAACCGATGAGCCGCACTGGGCGTCGGCGTATCTGTATGCCCGGCGCGAGGGCCGCTGGCAAGCGGTGGCCATCTATTCCGCCTCCACCAACTGGCTGGAAGCACTCAGGAACAATGCCGTGCAAAAGGGCCGTCCCGGCTGGCCTGAACTGGAGGTGGGCAACCTCCGCGTGCGGCCTGAATACACCGATCCCTAGACCTATCCCCACGCAGTTGCGTCGCCCGCCCAGGGCCTAGTCCACATGGACGATGGCCCTCCCTCTTTCCCCCTTCCACAATGCCTCTACGCCTCCGGATTGCTTGTTGGGCGCGTCGATTCGCTCGAATTGACCTGAACCCGTTTGCGCGGGATTGCTAGATTCCACGCCGCAGCCCGGATTTCCACACAACAAGAAAACAGACAGTAGAGACAGTCTATGAGCTTTGAACTGACCCAGGACCAGAAAAACCTGCAAGCCACCGTGCGCGAGTGGGCGCAGGCGGAAGTTGCCCCCATCGCCTATGAGCTGGATCAGAAGGCGGAATTTCCCTCCGAGCTGTACCTGAAGATGAACCGCGAAATCGGCATCGCGTCGATTCCGTTCAAGGAAGAGCACGGTGGCATGGGTCTGGGCATTCTGGACATGTCGCTGGCGATTGAAGAGCTGGCGCGCGCCGATCAGACCCTGGCGCTGACCACCATGGTGGCCGTGGCTACTGGTCTCACACTGCAATCGTTCGGCAGCCCGCTGCTGAAAGAAAAATATCTGCCGGATATCGTCGCGGGCCGGGCCATTGGTTCCATCGCCGGTACTGAACCGCAAGCCGGTTCCTGGACCGCCGGTTTCAAATCCCGCGCGGAAAAAGTCGATGGCAACAAGTGGTCCATCAGCGGTGAAAAAGCCTTTATCACCAACAGCGGCGCCGACATCACTTCCTACAATCTGGTGTGCGCCATCACCAGCCCGAAACAGTCAGAAAAAACCAGCATGACGCTGTTTTTGGTACCGGCGGGCACGCCCGGTGTGACCATCGGCAAATCCTACGACAAGCTGGGCTGGCGTTCGTCCGACACGCATCCGATCTATCTGGACGGCGCGGTGGTGGGCGATGACATGATCGTGGGCAAGGAAGGCGATGGCCGCTACATCGTGCACAAAACCTATCAATCCGCGCGCTGCTTTCTGTCGGCGTGTGCGCTCGGTCTGTCGCAGGCGTGTCTGGATCATTCCATTGCCTATGCAAAAGACCGGCAGGCGTTTGGCCGTTCGCTGGGCGGCCTGCAGCTGATCCAGAAAATGATCGCCGACATGGCGGTGAAAGTGGAAACCTCGCGTCTGCTGGCGCGGCAGGCGGCCACCAAGGCGGATCAGGGCACCGCCAGCATTCTGGAACTGGCGATGGCGAAATATTACTGCTGCGAAACTTCGTCGGAAGTGGCGGATCTTGCGCTGCAGGTACACGGCGGCTGGGGCTTCATGAACGATTGCCCGGTGTCGCGTTACCTGCGTGACACGCGCATCACCCGCATCGGTGACGGTTCGAGCCAGATCCAGTCGATGATCATCGCGAAGGAACTCGGCCTCGACGTTACGTTCACCTGAGCGACTGAGTTGCCATGAGCCGCATCCGCACATTTCTGCACGGCATCAGGGTGGTGGATCTGAGCCGCCACCTGCCCGGTCCGCTGGCGTCATTGCTGATGGTGGACATGGGCGCTCAGGTGCTGAAGGTGGAGCCGCCGCAGGGCGAGGAAATGCGTTTCATCGGTCCGCTGGCGCCCACCGGCAATTCCGCGTTTTTCGATGCGGTGAATGCGGGCAAGACCGGCGTGAAACTGGATCTGAAAAATCCGCAGCAGCGTGAGCAGTTGCTGGCGTTGCTGCGCGATGCGGATGTGATGATTGAATCATTCCGCCCCGGTGTGCTGGACAAGCTGGGGCTGTCGCTTGAATTGCTGCGCCGCGAATGTCCGCGTCTGGTGATCTGTTCGCTGAATGGTTATGGCGAACAGAGCCCGCTGCAGCAGGCGGTGGGACACGATCTGAATTATCTGGCGATGAATGGCGTGCTGGCCGGTACCGGCACACTGGATCACGCCGTTGCACCCTGGCCGCCGCTGGCGGATTGTGCCGCGTCGCTGTTTGGATTGAGCACGATTCTGGGTGCACTGCTGGAGCGTGAACGCAGCGGCAACGGCTGTCATGTGGAAGTGGCGCTGGCCGATTCGGTAATGCCGCTGATGGTGTTCTCGCTGGCGCAGCTGGGTTTGACTGGCGCTGGCATGCCGCGCGCCGAGGATCTGCTGAATGGTGGCGCGGCGCGTTATCGAACCTACCGCACGGCAGACGGCCATTCCGTCGCGTTGGGTGCAGTGGAACCGAAATTCTGGCAGGCGTTTTGTCTCGCAGCGCAGCGTTCCGACTGGATTGCACGCATGGACGATCCGCTGCCGCAAACCGATCTGCAGGGCGAGCTGGAACAGTTTTTTGCAGGCCTGACCCTGCAGCAGTGCAATGAGCGTTTCGGCAACGTGGACTGCTGCTTCAATCAGGTTCTGGAGCTGCACGAGGCGGTGAACACGCCGCACATGCAGGCACGCCGGCTGGTGGTGGATGCCGGACATGGCAATATTCAGGCACTGTATCCCGCCTATGTGGATGGACAGCCGCCAGCACCGCGCGAGCCGTTTCGCGAACCAGTCTGAAAACGGCGACAGGATTTACAAAAACAACAACGAGGATCTGATCATGAACATTCGTGACATGATGCGGCGTTCTGCCATTTTTCACCGTGACCGTATTGCCATCATCGCCGGCGATCATCGCCTGACGTACCACGAGGCGTGGGAGCGCGGCGTGCGCATGGCGAACCTCCTGCTGTCGCTGGGGCTGAAGCCGGGCGATCGCGTGGGTTCGCTGGAAGACAATACGCTGGAGGCGGTGGATTTCTTTCTGGGTGCTGCCATTGCCAACATCGTGCGGGTGCCGCTGTATGCGCGCAACGCCCGCGCCAGTCACCAGTCCATGCTGGAGCAGACACAGTGTCGCGCCGTGGTGGTCGCGGAAAAATATGCGGACCAGCTGGAAGGCATGAACCACGAAATCGCCACGCTGGATCACATCATCGTGCGCCAGAAAAACGGTTACGAAGACTGGCTGGCGAGCTTCTCCAATATCGATCCCGATGTGCCGGTCAAGGGCGACGACCTGTATGTGATCCGCCACACCGGTGGCACCACCGGCAAGCCGAAAGGAGTGAGCTTCACCCACAAGGCGTGGCTCGACATCGGCCGCAACTGGTTCTTCACCATGCCGCCGGTTTCGCCCGGTGATGTGTGCATGCACATCGCGCCGATTTCCCATGCATCGGGTTACCAGTTCGTACCGATGTGGCTGATGGGCGGTGTGAATCTGGTGGTGGAAAAATACCAGGCCGATGTGGTGACGCATCAGATGGTCAATGAGAAAGTGGCCTATGTATTTGTGGCGCCCACCATGGTACGCGACATCATGGCAGTGCCCGGTGTGAAGGAGATGGATTGGTCGGCGATGAAGGTGATCCTGATCGGCGCCGCGCCCATCACCGAAACTGATGTGCGTCGCGCCTATGAAGTCTGGGGCGATGCGATCTGCCAGCTGTACGGACAGTCCGAAGGTGTGCCGGTGTCGGTGACCATGGCGAAGGAGTGGCTGGCGGATGTGCCGGGCTCGCAGCCGCTGCGTTCACTGGGCAAGGTACATCCGTTCTGTCAGGTGGAAATCCGTGATCCCGAGACCCACGAAGTGCTGCCGTTCCGCACTGAAGGCGAGATCTGTTTCCGCGTCGACGGCCAGATGCCGGGCTACTGGCAGAATCCCGAATCCACCGCGAAAACCATCATTCGCGGTTTCATCCACACCGGTGACGTCGGTTATCTCGACCAGAACGGCTATCTGTACATGTGCGATCGCAAGGACGACATGATCCTGTCCGGCGGTTACAACATCTGGCCGACCGAGCTGGAAAACGTGCTGGCCACGCACCCGGCGGTGAAGGAAGTGGTGGCATTCGGTGTGCCCAGCGACCGCTTCGGTGAATCGCCTTATGCGATCGTAACCGTGAGCGATCCGTCACAGGTCGACGAGCAGGAGCTGATCGAGATGTGCGCGAAGGAACTGGGTTCGTACAAGAAGCCAATCAAGGTGGAAATCCGCACCGAATCGTTGCCGCGCACGCCGGTGGGCAAGCTCAGCCGCAAGCTGATTCGCGAGCCGTACTGGGAAGGCCTCGGCCGCAAGAAATAAAGGTCTCGCGAAAATAAAGTGTGCTGCAGGAAATATAGGCGCGGCACGAAATTACAGGATGCAGTGATGAGCAAAATCTCTTCCTCAGTCAACAAGAACAGCGACAGTTACAAGCGCAACTTCGCTTACCATTCCGAACTGGGTGAGCTGCTGCGCACCCGCATTTCCGCTGCCATCGACGGTGATCGCGATCATCTGATCGAGCGTCATCGCAAGCGCGGCAAGCTGCTGCCGCGCGAACGCATAGATCTGCTCGTGGATCCCTGCACGCCGTTTCTGGAATTTTCCACGCTGGCCGCTTACGAACAGTACGGCGGCAAGGTGCACAGCGCGGGCGTGGTCACTGGCATTGGCATCATTCACGGTCAGTTCTGCGTGATCGTGGCGAACGATTCCACGGTGAAGGGCGGCGCCTATTATCCCGAGACGGTGAAGAAGCACATCCGTGCGCAGGAAATTGCCGAGAAGCACCAGCTGCCGTGCATCTATCTGGTGGACTGCGGCGGTGCCTACCTGCACGAATGGGATCGCGTGTTCCCCGATCGTGATCACTTCGGCAATATCTTTTTCCGCCAGTGCAATCTTTCTGCGCAGGGCCTGCCGCAACTGGCAGCGGTATTCGGTGTGAGCACCGCAGGCGCGGCTTATATTCCCGCGCTGTCCGATGAAGTGGTGATGGTGCGCGGCAACGCGACGATTCATCTGGGCGGCCCTTCCATCGTGAAAGTGGCGATCAATGAAGACATCAGCCCGGAAGAGCTGGGCGGCGCGGAAATGCACACCACGGTGTCGGGTGTGTCGGATTACATCGCGGAAACCGAGCAGGAAGCGCTGGCGCGGATGCGTGACATTGTGGCGCGTCTGAACCGCAAGCAGCAGAATTTCCAACGCACCCAGCCGGTGCAGGAACCGGCGTATTCCGCCGAAGAAATAAAAGGCATCGTCAGCAAGGATTTTGCGCAGCCGTACGATGTGCGCGAAGTGATTGCGCGGCTGATCGACGGCAGCGACTTCCAGGAATTCAAACCGCAGTGGGGCACCAGCCTGATCTGCGGTACCGCGCATATCCAGGGTTATCCGGTCGGCATTCTGGGCAACAACGGCCCGCTGTTTTCCGATGCATCGGTGAAAGGTGCGCACTTCATCGAGCTGTGCGAGCAGCGCAACATTCCGCTGCTGTTCCTGCACAACGTGCCCGGTTTCATGGTGGGCAAGGCGGCGGAGCAGGGCGGTATTTCCAAGCATTCCGCCAAGCTGGTGTATGCCATGTCGTGCGCGAAGGTGCCGCGCTTCAGTGTGGTGATCGGCGGTTCCTACGGCGCAGGCAACTACGGCATGTGCGGTCGCGGCTTCCGCCCCAACATGATGTTTGCCTGGCCCAATTCGGTGGTGGCCACCATGAGCGCCGACATCGGCACCAACGTGGTGATGGAGCTGGCACGCACCAGTATCAGCAAGCCGCCGACGCAGGAGTCGCTGGACAAACTGGATCGCGAAACCCGCGCCATGTACGCCGAGAAAAGCGGCGCCTATTACGCCACGTCGCGTCTGTGGGATGACGGCATCATCGAGCCGGAACAGACCCGCGATGTGATTGGACTGTGTCTGGCGGTGGCGGCAACCCTGCCGCCGGAAGAAGGCCGCTCCTACGTTTACCGCATGTGACGCGTTTTGCTGTTGAAGGAATTCTGTGATGAGTAACTATCCGAGTTTTAACACGATCAAGGTTGCAATCGACAGCCGTGGCGTGGCCACCCTGTTGCTGAACCGTCCTGAGCGTCACAACGCGATGAACGACGAACTGATTCGCGAAGTGACCGAAGCGGCGGTGCTGCTGGATGCCGATCCGAAAGTCCGTTGCGTTATTCTGACGGGTAGCGGTGAATCCTTTTGCGCCGGTGGCGATCTGAAATGGATGCAGGGCATCCTGAATTCCAGTCGCGCCGAACGTGTCGCCGACAGCGCCAAGCTGGCGAAGATGCTGCGCACGCTGAACGAACTGTCGAAACCGCTGATTGGTCGCATCAACGGTCAGGCGTACGGTGGCGGTACTGGTCTGGTTTCGGTGTGTGACATTGCCATCGCCGCCGACACTGCCAACATGGCGCTGACCGAAGTGCGGCTGGGTTTGACGCCTGCGAATATTTCCACGTTTGTGGTGGGCAAGATGGGCCGCGCCAACGCGCGTCGCACTTTTTTGAATGCACGTCCACTCACGGCGGC
This sequence comes from uncultured Moraxellaceae bacterium, assembly GCA_964491665.1. Lineage (GTDB taxonomy): Bacteria > Pseudomonadota > Gammaproteobacteria > Pseudomonadales > Ketobacteraceae > Ch67. Next base: position 768 of record CAZBII010000062.1, on the reverse strand, counting down.
CAAGGCAAAAGAAGTCGGTCTGGTGGATGAAGTGGTTCCGGCCGCCGATCTGGATGCGGCGGTGGAAACTGAAATCGGCTATGTGCTGCAGTGTGGTCCCGGCGCGATTGCCGCCACCAAGAAACTGATTTTCTACGTCGACAGTCACGACACCGACACCAACCTGATCTACACCGCGAACCTGCTGGCGGACACCTGGGAATCCGCCGAAGGCCAGGAAGGCATTCACTGCTTCTTCAACAAGGAAGTACCGAGCTGGAGGCAGCAATGAATATCAAGCGACTGCTGATCGCCAACCGTGGCGAGATCGCCTGCCGCGTCATTCGCAGCTGCAGGAAACTGGGCATCGAATCGGTGGCGGTATTTTCCGATGCCGACCGTCGTGCCCGTCATGTGCAGCAGGCGGATCTGGCCTGTCATATCGGTGGCTCCGCTGTCGGTGAAAGCTATCTGAACGCCAGGGCCATCATCGACGCCGCGCTGAAAGTGAAGGCCGATGCGATTCATCCCGGTTATGGTTTTCTGTCGGAAAGCACGCAACTGATTTCCCTGTGCAACCAGCACGGCATTATTTTTGTCGGCCCGACGCTGGAAAGCATTGCGGCGATGGGTTCGAAAATCGAAGCCAAGGAAATTGCGCAGAGCCTGCAGATTCCGACGGTGCCCGGCTACAACGGCGACACCCAGGATGTTGCGCGTCTGCAGCAGGAAGCCGAGCGCATCGGTTTTCCGGTGCTGATCAAGGCCAGCGCCGGCGGTGGTGGCAAG
>CAZBII010000061.1:0-23155 GCA_964491665.1 uncultured Moraxellaceae bacterium | reverse complement strand
ACCCGGCTCCTTCTGCGTAGTCGATAAAAATTCAGGAAGCGTTAAGCCGCATTCTCCACCAGCGCCTTCGCAATTACCTTCAGCGCCAGCGTTTCTTCCGCACCTTCAAAAATCGACAGCACGCGCGCATCGATGTAATAGCGGCTCACCGATGTCTCTTCCGCATAACCCATGCCGCCGTGAATCTGCATCGCTTCCCGCGCCAGCCACTCCGACGACTTGCACGAATACAGCTTCACCAGACTCGCCTCCATCTGGCCCTTGCCTTCATCCATCAGACGCGCCACGTGATAGGTAAACTGGCGCGACACCGACAGCATCATCGCCATGCGCGCAATCTTCACCAGCGTCAGCTGATACTCCGCGATCGGCTTGCCAAACACGTTGCGCTCTTTCGCGTAACTCAGCGCCTTTTCAAACGCCGCCTGCATCACGCCGGTTGCACGCGCGGCGGTTTGAATGCGGCCGCCGGAAAAACCTGCCATCGTGTAATAGAAACCATTGCCGATGCCGTCCTTGCCGCCCAGCACATGCGAATCCGGCACAAAAACGTGATCAAAAAACACGGTGAACGAATGCATGCCGCGATAACCGATGGTCGGAATCGCCTTGCCCGTAATCGTGCCACCCTGCGGCTGCTTGTACTCAAATGCATGACCGGGGAACGAAGGCTTCTCCACCAGGAACATGGTCAGACCTTTGTGGCCCGACGCCGGGTCGGAATTGGTGCGCGCCAGTGTCAGCAGCACGCCCGCGCGACCCGCAAACGTACACCAGGTTTTCTCGCCATCCAGAATCCAGCCGCCTTCCACCTGCGTGGCTTTCAGTTTCATCGACGCCACATCGGAACCGAAATTCGGCTCGGTCACGGCCACCGCATTCAGCGGCTCGGCCTGCGCCAGCTTCGGCAGCCAGTATTGTTTCTGTTCCTCGGTGCCGCCTTTCAGCAGCGCACGCGCCATGATTTCCGGCCGCGTGATCAGGCTGCCTGCCGCGCCCAGCGAACCGCGCGACAGTTCTTCCGTCACCACGATCATGCCCAGATTGTCTTCCTTGTCGTCCGGCTGGATGCCGCCGTACTGCATCGGAATCGACAGACCAAAACAGCCCAGTTCCACCAGCGGCTTGATGATCTCGTCGGGAATGTCCGCATCCTTCGTGTGAATGTGCTCGGCGCGGGGTGCCACCACTTCCTCAGCAAAGGCGCGGAACTGCTCGCGGATCATTTCCTTTTCATGATCCAGCATGTATTCACCGGTGAAGCCACCGTGTCCCAGCACTTCCTGGCCCACCGCTTCCAGCGCTTCCGTTGACAGATACTGGTTGATGAACGCATCCACCGCATCGGAATCCAGTGTTGCGCGCAACTGCTCGCGGGAAAAACCGAAATCCGCACGCCTCGCATTGAAGCGGCCCCGGCAGTTCTGCAGCGCTTCTGCGGCGTATTGCAGCGCCAGACGCTCCTCGATGCGCAAGCCCGCGCCGCCTTTTTCCGCCTTCACTTTCTGGCTGTAATCCAGCATCACTTTCGCAGCGGTGATTTCCGCTTCGCAATACGCCACTTCGTAGCAGGCCAGTTGCTTGCGATCCAGCTTGTCGCCGTTCACACGGCCGTTTACCAGACTTTCCTGCTTCAGAAAACTCAGGGCGCTGTTGAGCGACTGCTGTGCCTGCTGGATCAGGGTGCGGGCTTGTTCGATTGCTGAGGACATCTGTGTCTCCCTTGGAGAAGCGGCCGAACAACCCCTGTCATTCGGCCGCCTGAAAGTGGTGGAAATAAATCAGCCGTGCGCGCGGTTCGACACAATGTGCACGAACGAGCGCGAGCGCAGTTCGTCCATGGTGATGCCGGTGGCCAGCGCTTCCTGCTCAGTGATGGCGCCGCAGGCGATGCCGCGCAGGAAGAAGTTCAGCAGGCCCTGACCGGTAGCCGCGTCATCAAAGGTATTGCCCACGAGCGTGGCCTGCGCTGCCTTGTTGATGAACGCCGCCAAGCGGCGCGACGCATCCGGCAGACCTTCCATGAAGAAGGCATAAATCGCGGCATAGCGGATCGGCAGCTGGCCGGGGTTCAGATCCCAACCTTGATAGTAGGCGTTACGCAGCGAGTGGCGGATGTTGTCGTAATGCAGTTTCCACGCGGAATGCACGACTTCGGCATTCTCCAGAATCTGCTGCGTGGTCATCTCACCCTTGTGCGGACCGATCGGCATGACAGTCGTCGCGCCGTCGCTGATGGTGATGCCGGTGCCCGCCAGCGACACCTGCAGAACGTGGCGCGCGAAATCGGAAGCGGGGTGGGTGTGGGTCTGGAAGGCAGCCGTGATGTTGCAGGTGGCGGTGTAATCGTAGGTGCCGAAAATCGCCGAGCGGCAACGGCCACGACCGGCTTCCGCCAGCAGCAGCACCTGGTTGGAGCCCTTGCTGTCAATGATCGCCTGGGTGGTCTCGATCATGATTTCCAGCTTCAGGGAATTTTTGGCGTAGCCGCACTTGGCTTCGATGATGTCCAGCAGATCCGCCAGCGCCGCCACCTGTTCCGGGTGGGTCACTTTCGGCAGGGTAATCACGAAATTGTCCGGCAGCGCGCCCTTGGTCAGTTCCGCCAGACGGGTGAGGAACAGATCCAGCGTGCGGACGGAACGCTTGCGGCATTCCTCGGTGAAAGTCTTGATGCGGATGCCAATGAACGGCGGCAGGTTTTTCTCCTGCATGCCTTTGGCAACTTCCTCTGCGCAGCGCACGGCGTCGGCATCTTCTTCTGCGTCCGGGCGGTTGCCGTAACCATCTTCAAAATCGATGCGGCTGTCTTCCACCGGCTCGCTCTGCAGCTTTTTCACCACGCGTTCGTACACGGTCCAGGCAGTCCAGGCGGCGGGGTTGGAATCTTTCATGCGTGCCGGATCGGCTTCGAAGGCGGCGGCGAGAGTTTTGATTTCAAAGGAAGTGGAGGGCAGGGATTCCGCACCGGGAAAGCCCAGCACGCGGGCCAGGGTGCAAAAATCCGGTGCGTAGGTTTCCAGTGCTTTCAGGGCCAGACCACCGAGTTTCTGCGCGCCACCGGCCTTGAACAGGTTGGCGCCGCCGTACACCGTGTGCACCTGCTGGCGGGCCGAGGAATCGCCGGGATAAACCGCGCTGTGCTTGCGATTGGATTCCGCCAGTTTTGCCAGAATGGATTGGGTGTCTGCGTCGGTCAGTGTCAGCTTCATGTGTGCCTGGGTCCTTGAAAGGGTATTGAATGGAATCAGCAGGCAGCCGGGCCGCCTGTATCAACAAGATAGCGCCGAAAAATAGCGTAAACGAGAAGGTTGGCTATTTTAGCGGCGCCCATGAACAATGGATAGATTATAGTGTGGACGGCCAGTCACGTCATGGCGCTGGCCACTCGCATCATTCGCTGCGGCGCGCGCGCTGTTTGACGCTTTCCGCCAGTGCGAGCTGTGCATGCAAATGCTCGTCCAGACTGGCGCACTTGCGCTGCCAGGCCTGCAGAGCCTTCTCATGCGGAATTACCAGAAACTGGTTGTTCACCATGCCGGTAAAGATGCGATCGGCGATGTCGGCAGCCGACAGATCGGTAGAATTATCTACCAGCTTGTTCAGCATGGCCTGGGTGCTCAGGTCCGGCGAGCGCAGGGATTCACCCAGATTGGTGCGGAAGAACGACGGGCACACGCAGGTGACACCGATGTTGAAGGGATGCAGCTCCGGCGCCAGCGTTTCCGACAGGGAAATCACCGCCGCCTTCGCCACGTTATAATTGCTCATCCCCGGCGGGTTCAGCAGTCCCGCCATCGACGCGATATTGATGATGTGGCCGTGGCCCTGCTGCTTCATCGCCGGCACAAAGGCATGACAGCCACGCAGCACGCCGGTGAAGTTGATGTTCATCATCCAGTGCCAGTCGTCCAGCGACAGCCAGTCGAACGGTCCGCCGCCGGCCACACCGGCATTGTTGACCAGCACGTCGGTGCCGCCCCAGTGCTGGTTCATCGCCTCCACGGCATTGCGCAGATCTGCATCCTGGCTGACATCGCAGCGGTAGAAGAACGCGTCCTGGCCGAAGGCGGCCAGTTCCTGCAGCACGCCCTGGGCGCGCTCCTCGTTGATATCGGCTACGCACACCCGGTAGCCGGCACGGGCAAAACGCAGCGCCAGTTCGCGGCCCAGTCCGCTGGCGGCACCGGTAATAAAGGCGCGATTGTGGGAATCTGTCCTGGTCATGGTGGCTTCCTTATTGTCATGGTTCCGGTCTTGGTTGGCCGTAACTTGAACTGCCCCTAACGCTTTGTTAGCGTTGCGGTTTCCATTCAGAGTAGGCGTTCGATGCAACACGCGATCAAAGTTCTTCTTTGTACTGGTTTTCTGGCCTGTCTGGCAACCGTTGCGGCGGCCAGTCCGGTGGAGCGGATCTTCACCCAGGCCACTGCGGTGGCCGAACGCAGCGAACAGAACGTGCATTATCTGCTGCCACTGGGCCGGGTGAAGGATGATCGCAAGGCCGGGCGTGTGCAGCCGTCAAAGTTCGAGCGCCTGCAGGGCAACCTGGCGGTGGTGACCTGGAAGCTGGAAGGCGCGCTGTCACTGGCCGACGCCCGCCAGCTGGTGCTGGAATATCTGGAGCGCCAGAAAGCCGAGCTGCTGTTTGAATGCAGCGGGCGGGACTGCGGCGAAAGCGCGCTCTGGGCCAATGGCGTATTCGCGCAACCCCTGCTGTTCGGAGCCGACCGCGCCCAGTACCTGTGGGTGATCCGCGACCGCGACATCCCGCGCTATCACATCCTTTATCTGGTGGAACGTCCCAACCGCCGTCTCTATTTCCACGAAGAAACCCTGACAGTTCCGGCTGGTATGGCCAGTGCCGAGGACGCGCAGGCCGCACTGAAAGCAGCTGGCCGGGTCCTGCTGGGCAGCGTGCCGCTGGTGGACAGCACCCCCGATTTCAGCCCGGTCGCCAACAAGTTGAAGGATTGGCAGGCAGTCACCGGATCTGCTCTGGTACTGGTCATCCATCGTCACGGGGAAGCCGCCGCACTGCCGCCGATGCAGGCACAGCTGACCGTCGCGCTGGCAAGCCTGGGAATCCAGGCCCGCGTGGAGGACATCGGCCCGCTGGCCCCCCATGTCGACGCGCCCGGCCTGATCTGGGTGGAGTGGATCAATCCGGACTGGATACCGGGCGCCGATTGAGCGTCCGATTCCGCCGCCACTGGCGCAATTCTGCCCTTAACCCTGTACAATCGCCGCTTTCCCGCAGCCTCCCGACACCCTTTTGGAAGACCGATCCATGGCCAACCCCACTGACGCCGGCGACGACCTGATCAACCTCGACGAAGCCATCGACGAACTGCAGACCATCCGCGATTTCATCCGCTGGACCGTGTCCCAGTTCAATGCGCAGGGCGTCACCCTCGGTCACGGCTATGACGATCCCTGGGATGAAGCCGTCGCGATCATCCTGCACGCCCTGCATCTGCCGTGGGACATCGACAACCGCATCCAGGACGCGCGCCTGCTCACCAGCGAGAAGCAGCGCATCGCCCAGCAGATCAGCCACCGCGTCATCGACCGCATTCCCACCGCCTATCTCACCGGCACCGGCTGGTTTGCCGGCATTCCCTTTCGGGTGGACCAGCGGGTGCTGATTCCCCGTTCCCCCATCGCCGAACTCATCGAAAAGCATTTCGAGCCCTGGATCGACAGCGACAGCGTCACCAGCATCCTCGACCTGTGCACCGGTAGCGGCTGCATCGGCATCGCCTGCGCCCAGTATTTCCCCGAAGTGCTGGTGGACTGCGTCGACCTGAGCGAAGACGCCCTCGACGTGGCCGAGCAGAACGTGCAGGCGCTGGGGATGGAGAATCAGGTCAACCTGATCTATTCCGACCTGTTCGAGGCGCTGGACGGCCGCACCTACGACATCATCGTCTCCAACCCGCCCTATGTGGACCAGGAGGACATGGACGCGCTGCCGGACGAATTCCACCACGAACCGCGCATGGGGCTGGAAGCGGGCATCGACGGCCTGGACATCGTGCGGCGCATGCTGCCGGAGCTGTCGCGTCATCTGAATCCCGGCGGCATCGCGGTGATCGAGGTCGGCAATTCCTGGGCGGCGCTGGAAGAAGCCTATCCCGACGTGCCGTTCACCTGGGTGGAGTTCGAGCGCGGCGGCCACGGCGTCTTTATCCTGACCAAGGAAGAAATCGATCATCACCAGGCGGACTTCGTGCTGTGAGGTTTCACCGCCGTCCAGCCCATCAGGCAACCCATTGAACCACTGAAACTGAATATCTGAATTGGAACTGCTATGTCCGGTAACTCGTTTGGCAAACTTTTCACTGTCACCACTTTTGGCGAGAGCCACGGCCTGGCGCTGGGCTGCATCGTGGACGGCTGCCCGCCGGGGCTGGAACTGAGCGAAGCCGACCTGCAGGGCGATCTGGACCGGCGCAAGCCCGGCACCTCGAAATACACCACCCAGCGCCGCGAGGACGACGTGGTGAAAATCCTCTCCGGCGTGTTCGAAGGCAAGACCACCGGCTGCAGCATCGGCCTGCTGATCGAAAACACCGACCAGAAATCCAAGGACTATTCCGAGATCAAGGACAAGTTCCGTCCGGCCCACGCCGACTACACCTATCACCAGAAATACGGCATCCGCGATTATCGCGGTGGCGGCCGTTCCTCCGCGCGCGAAACGGCGATGCGGGTGGCAGCCGGTGCGATTGCCAAGAAATTCCTCAAGCAGCGTTATGGTATTGAAGTGCGCGGCTACGTGTCGCAGATCGGCAATATCAAGCCGCAGAAATTCGACTGGGCGGCGGTGGAGCAGAATCCGTTCTTCTGCCCCGATCCGGATGTGGTGCCGCAGATGGAACAGCTGATCGACGACCTGCGCCGTGACGGCAGCTCCGTCGGTGCCAGGGTCACCGTGGTGGCCACCGGCGTCATGCCCGGTCTGGGCGAACCGATTTTCGATCGTCTGGATGCGGAGCTGGCGCACGCGCTGATGAGCATCAACGCGGTGAAAGGCGTGGAAATCGGCGCCGGTTTCGACTGCGTTACCCAGCGCGGCGAAGAGCACCGCGACGAACTCACGCCGCAGGGTTTCCTCAGCACCCATGCCGGCGGCATCCTCGGCGGCATTTCCTCCGGCCAGGACATCATCGCCCACATTGCGCTGAAGCCCACGTCCAGCATCCGCATTCCCGGCAAGAGCATCGACGTGCACGGCAATCCGGTGGAAGTAGTGACGACCGGCCGCCACGATCCCTGCGTGGGTGTGAGAGCCACGCCGATTGCCGAAGCCATGATGGCGCTGGTGCTGATGGATCATGTGCTGCGGCATCGCGGCCAGAATGCGGACGTGAACAGCGGCACGCCCGTGATCGCGGCCCAGGCACAGGAATGATCCGGCAGGAATAGTCAGACAGTGCCTTCCGGCGACACCCTTTCCCGCACACCGCAGCAGGTGCCTTACTGGCGCCTGTCGTCGTTTTATTTCGTCTATTTCACCGTGGTGGGTGCGCTGGTGCCGTTCTGGAGCCTGTATCTGCACCATCTCGGTTTCAGCGTGGTGGAGATCGGCACGCTGACCGCCATCCAGATGAGCACGCGGCTGGTGGCGCCGAACCTGTGGGGCTGGCTGTGCGATCGCACCAACCAGCGCATGTTCTTCATCCGCGCCGGGTCGGCGTTGACGGCTCTTGTCTATGCCTGCGTGTTTTTCCATCCCGGCTTCTGGGGTATCGCGCTGATCATGGCGGGATTCAATTTTTTCTGGAATGCGGTGCTGCCGCAGTTTGAAGTGGTGACGCTGCAACACCTGCACCACGACGCGCAGCGTTACAGCCGGATTCGCCTGTGGGGTTCGATCGGGTTTATTGCATCGGTGGTGGGGCTGGGCTGGTATTTCGAGCAGCATGCGCTGGACCAGCTGCCCGTGCTGGTGACCGGGCTGATGCTGCTGATGGTGGTGGCGTCGCTGCTGGTGTCGCAGCCGGAGATGGTGCGCCGGTCCGCTGGCAGTTTCCTGCATTTTGCCCGCCAGCTGCGGCAGGGTACCGTGTTCATGTTCTTCCTGCTGTGTTTCCTGATGCAGGTGTCGCACGGTCCGTATTACACGTTTTTCTCGATCTTCATGCAGGATGTGGGGTACAGCAAAACCCTGATTGGCGGACTCTGGGCGGTGGGTGTGGTGGCAGAAATCGGCATGTTTCTGGTGATGCACCAGATCATCGGCCATTTCAGTCCGCGGGCGCTGGCGATCGGCTGTCTGCTGGCGGGCGCGCTGCGCTGGTGGCTGACCGGGTATTTTCCCGACAATACTGCCGTTATCCTGCTGGCGCAGCTGGGGCACGCGGCCACATTCGGCATTTTTCATGCGCTGGCCATCCATCTGATCCACCGCTTTTTTACCAGCGAGGCGGCGGGGCAGGGGCAGGCGTTTTACAGCGCGTTCTGTTATGGTGCCGGCAATGCCGCCGGTGCCTACTGTTCCGGCCGGATCGTCGATGTCTGGGGTGGTCCGGCGGCCTACTATGGCGCCTCTATCCTGTTGCTGTTCGCGGCGGTGCTGGCATACTTTCTGTTTTCGCGGGTCAACAAAGCCCAAGGGTGAACAATGTCTACGATGGTTTCTCTGGATCAGGACCAACTCAAGCAGGATCTGATCGATACCGGCCGCTGGATTGATGGCAATCGCTGGTGCCCGGCTACCAGCGGCAACCTGTCCGCCTGGGTCGACGCCAACCGGTTTCTGATCACCGTGTCGGGCAAGGGCAAGGGTGAACTCACCGCCGCCGACCTGATGACGGTTGACGCCGCCGGCAATCCGGTCAACACCGACAAGCGCCCCTCGGCCGAGACGTTGCTGCATTCGCTGATCTACCGCCGCTTCCCGTCCGCCCGTTATGTTTTTCACACCCATTCCATCTATGGCACGATCCTGAGTCGCGCCATCTGGAGCGGACAGCTCGTGTTCCGCAATTACGAACTGCAGAAAGCCTTCGCCGGCATCGACACCCACGATATGGAATTCACCGTGCCGGTGTTTGGCAACAGTCAGGACATGGTGGCGCTGTCGAAGGAAATCGAAGCGCATCTGGACAGCGCGCAATCCTGTCAGGCGTTTATTCTGGCGGGACACGGCCTTTACACCTGGGGCAGCACCGTGAAGGAGACGCGCCGGCATATCGAGGCGCTGGAATTCCTGCTGGAATGTGAATACAAAAGCATGTTGTTACTGAAGTGATTTGATGAGGATCGCGTCCATGAGCACCCTGTACATCTACAGCGAAAAAAATGCCGGCGAACCGCTGGTGGAAACCCGGGACCAGAAGGAAATTGCGCGTCTGCTGCAGGCCGAAGGTGTGCGTTTCGAGCAGTGGGAAGCCGGCGCCAAGATCACCGCCGAATCCACCAGTGAGGATATTCTGGATGCCTACGCCGATGCCATTGATCGTCTGATGACTGAGGGCGGTTACAAGTCGGTGGACGTGATCAACATGGCGCCGAATCATCCCGACAAGGTCGCCCTGCGCCAGAAATTCCTCGACGAACACCAGCACAGCGAAGATGAAGTGCGCTTCTTCGTGAAAGGCGACGGCATTTTCTATCTGCATCTGGGCGAACGCGTGGTTGCCCTGCAATGCTGCGCCGGCGACCTGATCAGTGTGCCTGCCGACACCAAACACTGGTTCGACATGGGCGACATGCCGAACTTCACCGCCATCCGCATTTTCACCAATCCGGACGGTTGGGTAGCCAAATTCACCGGCAGCAAAATCGCCAGCGAATTCCCCCGTTACGAAGCCCTGGCGCGGTGAATACGTGACAGCTTCCAACACTCCCATCAAGGCCATTGTCACTGACATTGAAGGCACCACCACCAGCATTTCCTTCGTGGCGGATGTCCTGTTTCCCTATGCCCGCCAGCGGATTGCGCAGTTCGTGCGGGAGCATGCGCAGGATGCCGACGTTGCCGCCGAGATTACAGCTGTGCGCCAGCACTGCAACGAGCCGGATGCGTCGGTGGGAAGGGTGGGCGAGATTCTGGTGAGCTGGATCGACCAGGATCTGAAAATAACGCCGCTGAAAACCCTGCAGGGCATCATCTGGCGGGTGGGTTACGAGGACGGCAGCCTGAAAGGACATCTGTATCCGGAAGTCGCTGCGTGTCTGCGGGCGTGGAAAGCATCCGGCGTGCAGCTGAACGTGTATTCGTCGGGCTCGGAAGCGGCGCAGAAACTGCTGTTCGGTTTCAGCGAGGCGGGCGATCTGACGCCACTGTTCACGCATTTTTTCGACACGCGCATTGGCGGCAAGCGCGAGTCGGCGTCCTACGAACACATCAAGCAGACGCTTGGTCTGCCGGGTGAGCAGATCCTGTTTTTGTCAGACATCGTACAGGAACTCGATGCAGCGGCAGCGGCCGGTGTGAAAACCATTGCGCTGGACCGGCAATGCATTGGCGAAGGCTTCGGTGCGCATCCGGTGGTGAACAGTTTCGACCAGATTGATCTGGCCCGGGTGCGTTGAGGATTTTTTCGATTGATTCTGGCATGCAGGCTTCTGCTCCCGGCAAGTACCTGAACCGGCATCGGCTGTTTGTGTACGGCACACTGCAATTGCCGGAGCGGGTGCGCAGCATTGTTGGGCGCGCGCTCAGCGGCGTTCCAGCACTACTGGATGGTTATCGGTGTGGGCTGGTGGCGCGGGCCGATTTCCCCGGCATGGTTCCTGATGCTGCACAGCACATTCACGGCCAGTTGTTGCAGGGGCTGTCGCAGGCCGACCTGTTACGTCTTGATCAGTATGAAGGGGAGTTGTACCGGCGCATCCGGGTTAACGTGTGGGCGCCGTGCGGCAAGGATTCCCGTCGCACAATCGGTGCCTGGGCGTATGTGATTGTCCCCTGGGCGCGGCAGCGCGTCACCGTTCAGGCGTGGTCAGTGGACTGGTACCGGCGACAGCCGAAACGCCTGACCTATCGCAACTGAGCGGTTCTGCCTTCATTCAGCGATTCTGTCGCCCCGTCAGTGACACTCCACCGATTACCAGCGCGGCACCGGCCAGCTGCACCAAAGTCAGTTCCTCATGCAGAATCCACGCGCCGAGAAACAGCGTGATCACCGGGCCGAAACTGCCCATCATCGCCGTCTTGCCGCTGCCGACAATCGAGATGCCCCGGTTCATGAAAAACGTCGGCAACACCGTGCAGAAAAATGCCAGCACACCGGTCAGCGCATAGATTTTCGGTGTCTGCTGAAATGACCCGGTGCCGTCTTTCAGCAGGCAGAACACGATCACGCCCATGCAGGCGGAAATCATCGCATACGCGGTAAAACGGGTGGACCCCACCTTGGGAATGGTATCGCCCGCCAGCACCACAAACAGCGCAAATGTCACCGTCGCAATCAATACATAGAAAGTGCCCAGCAGCGTCGCATGCCAGTCGCCGCTCAGGCGGATATCCTGCGCAAACACCAGCAGCATGCCTGCATAGGCAACTCCCAGTGCCATCTTGTCGCGCGCGGTGATCAACTGCTTTTTCCAGAACGCCAGCATCAGCAACACCAGCGTCGGATAGACATACAGAATGATGCGCTCCAGTCCCGCCGAAATGTATTGCAGCCCCATCAAATCAAACAGCGACGACACGCCGTAACTGAGCACGCCCAGTCCCACGATCTGCGCATGCTGCATGCGCGATAGCGGCTCGGGGTTTTTCACATTCACCCAGATCGCAATCGCCACATAGAATGGCAGCGCGAACAGCATGCGCAGCATCAGCAATGGTGACGCCGTAATGCCTTCCAGATAGGCCAGCTTGATGACGATGCCCTTGCAGGCAAACAGAGTGGTGCCGAGAATCACGCAAGCCAGGCCCAACATCCAGGTCTTGCGACTGCTGACAGTATTCATGAATAAAGCGGGCCGTTTGAGTCGAGGTAAGTGAGATACAGGCGCAGATCGAATTCCAGCTGGTGGTAATCTGGTTCCATGTGCCTGCACAGTTGATAAAAAGCCTTGTTGTGTTCCTTCTCGCGAAAATGCGCCAGCTCGTGCACCGCGATCATTTTCAGAAACGCTTCCGGCGCCATCCGGAAGACGCTGGCAATGCGGATTTCATTCACGCTTTTCAGCTTGCCGCCGTGAGCGCGGGCAATGAAATGATGCTGACCCAATGCATGCTTGATCACCTGAATCTTGCTGTCGTACTGCACGCGGTTCAGCGTCATGCCCTTGCCGAGAAATTCCTTTTTCAGATCGGTGACGTATTCATACAGCGCCGAGTCCGTGCGCATCTGGTGCGCCACCGGATATTTCTTCAATAACCATTCACCCAGCCGGTCGTTCGCCAGCAGCGGTTCCACCTGCGCCAGTAGATCGTCTGGATAACCGGACAGGTATTTCGACAGATCCATCAGCATTCACTCCAGCAGCGTCAGAATCGCTTTCGCCGCGTTCGACAGCGAATGCCCCGGATGAAACACCACTCCCAGCATGCGATTCAGTTCCACCGAGCGGATCGGCAGCTCGCGCACCTCCGCATCCAGCATGGTGGCCGGCAGCACCGTCCAGCCCAGCCCGATCGACGTCATCATCTTGATCGTTTCCAGATAATTGGTAGAGATCGCCACGTCGATCTGCAGCTGCTTTTCCTGGAACAGCTTTTCCACAATGCGACGGGTAAAGGTGGCCATGCTGGGCAGGATCGCGGGGTAGTTGGCCAGATCCTGCAACGCCACTTTCGATTGCGCCGCCAGCGGATGCTCCACACTCACCATGAACGCCAGCGGATCATTCCACACTGCGCGGGTGTGCAGGGTAGGGTGCGGCTCCGGCGGCAGGGTGACAATGCCCAGTTCCAGCTCGCCGTGCATCACCAGATCGAACGCCATTTCCGAATCGATGAACTGGATGTCGAGGGTCACGTCCGGATACAGGCGGGAGAAATTTTTCAGCACTGGCGGCAGGCGGTGCAGGCCAATGTGATGCGACGTGCCGATTTTCAGCACCCCGCCCACCGCGCCGCTCAGGTTGGACAGTTCCCGCCGCATGTCCTCCATTTCCAGCAGAATCCGCTTGGCGCGGGGCAGCAACGCCTGGCCAGCCTCGGTCAGGGCGATCTGGCGGCCAATGCGGTCGAACAGCTGACAGTTCAGGGTGGACTCCAGCAGGGCAATGCGCTTGCTGATGGCCGGCTGGGTCAGGTGCAGGCGCAGCGCCGCTTCCGAAAAGGAGCGGGTGTCGGCAACCGTGGTAAAGGCCTGCAGGGCGGCGATGTCCATGTTATTCCTCAAAGAAAATCCATAACCAATGGTAATTCATGGCATGAAAATTATGAATTTGTTTTATGGATTGGCAAGGCATAGGATTCGCGTCATTGCACCCTGTTCCAGCCAGTTACCCAGAGAGAGGACCCATCCATGGCAGGCAAGACCCTCTATGACAAGTTGTGGGACGCCCACCTTGTCAAACAGCGCGACGACGGCACCGCATTGCTCTACATCGACCGCCATCTGTTGCACGAAGTGACCTCCCCGCAGGCGTTTGAAGGTCTGCGCTTTGCCGGCCGCAAGCCGTGGCGCCTCGACGCCAACCTGGCGACCCCTGATCACAACGTTCCCACCACCGACCGCTCCGGTCCGATTGAGGATGAAGTCTCCCGTATCCAGGTGCAGACCCTCGACGACAACTGCGACGAATTCGGCATCGTTGAATTCAAGATGCACGACCTGCGGCAGGGCATCGTCCACGTAGTGGGCCCGGAGCAGGGCGCCACACTGCCGGGCATGACCATCGTCTGCGGTGATTCGCACACCGCCACCCACGGTGCATTCGGCGCGCTGGCCCACGGCATCGGCACCTCGGAAGTGGAGCATGTGCTGGCCACCCAGTGCCTGATCCAGAAAAAAATGAAAGCCATGCTGATCAAGGTGAACGGCCAGCTCGGCGCTGGCGTCACCGCGAAAGACGTGGTGCTTGCGATCATTGCGAAAATCGGCACCGCCGGTGGCACCGGCTACGCCATCGAATTCGCGGGCGACGTCATTTCCAGCCTGTCGATGGAAGGCCGCATGACCATCTGCAACATGGCCATCGAAGCAGGCGCCCGCGCCGGCATGGTGGGCGTGGACGACAAAACCATCGCCTATTTTGAAGGTCGCCCCTATTCACCGACCGGCGCCAACTGGGACAAAGCCGTGGCTTACTGGAAAACCCTGCACAGTGACGCCGACGCCAGATTCGACGCCGTGGTGGAACTGAATGGCGCCGACATCCAGCCGCAGGTCAGCTGGGGCACGTCGCCGGAAATGGTGGTGGCGATCCATGAAACCCTGCCCGATCCTGCCGCTGAAAAAGATCCGGTCAAAGCCGAAGGCATGGTGCGCGCCTATCAGTACATGGGCCTGAAACCGGGCATGAAAATGTCCGACGTGGTGCCGGATCGCGTCTTTATCGGTTCCTGCACCAACTCCCGCATCGAGGATCTGCGCGCCGCTGCCGCTGTGGCCAATGGTCGCAAGGTGTCGCCGAAAGTGAAGCAGGCGATGGTGGTGCCGGGCTCCGGTCTGGTGAAGCAGCAGGCTGAGGCGGAAGGTCTGCACAAGATTTTCATCGAGGCCGGTTTTGAATGGCGCGAGCCGGGCTGCTCCATGTGTCTGGCCATGAACGCCGACCGGCTGGGGGATGGCGAACATTGCGCCTCGACCTCCAACCGCAATTTCGAAGGCCGGCAGGGCTACGGCGGCCGTACCCACCTGGTGAGCCCGGCCATGGCCGCTGCCGCTGCAGTGGCTGGCCATTTCGTTGACGTACGCACAATGATGGGAGCCTGATCATGGAAAAGTTCACTCAATTCACCGGCCTCGTCGCACCGCTGGACCGCGCCAACGTCGACACCGACCTGATCATTCCCAAGCAGTTTCTGAAGTCCATCAAGCGCACCGGCTTCGGCCCCAACCTGTTCGACGAACTGCGCTATCTGGATGAAGGACAGCCGGGGCAGGATAATTCCAGCCGGCCGCTGAACCCTGACTTCGTGCTCAACCTGCCGCGCTACAAGGGCGCGCAGATATTGCTGGCCCGCCGCAACTTTGGCTGCGGTTCCAGCCGGGAACACGCGCCCTGGGCGCTGACCGACTTCGGTTTCCGCACCGTGCTGGCCCCCAGCTTCGCCGACATTTTCTTCAATAACAGCTTCAAGAATGGTCTGTTACCGATTGTTCTTTCTGAAGAAATCATCGACCAGCTGTTCCGGGAAGTGGCGGCAAACGAGGGCTACAAACTGACGGTGGATCTGGCCAACCAGCAGATCATCAAGCCCAGCGGCGAGAAGATCCCGTTCGAGGTGGATGAATTCCGCAAGCACTGCCTGTTGAACGGCCTCGACGACATCGGTCTGACCCTGCAGGACGCCGATGCAATCCGCGCCTACGAGGCCAAGCGTCGCCAGGAAGCTCCTTGGCTGTTCGACGCTATCAAGTAAAAACAGCTAGTTAAGACGTGATTCTCAAATCTAGTTAAGGAATTGTCATGACCAAGAAAATCCTGATTCTGGCCGGCGACGGTATCGGTCCGGAAATCATGCAGGAAGCCGTAAAGGTGCTGCAGTTCGTCAACGACCAGGAAAGCCTTGGGCTGGAACTGGAGCATGCGCTGCTGGGTGGTTGCGCCATCGACGCCACTGGCGGCCCGCTGCCGGAAGCTACCCTGAAGCTGGCGCAGGAAGCCGATTCCATCCTGCTGGGCGCAGTGGGCGGTCCGAAATGGGAGCCACTGCCAGCGCCCATTCGTCCGGAGAAGGGGTTGCTGGGCATCCGTTCCGCGCTCGATCTGTTCGCCAACCTGCGTCCGGCCATGCTGTATCCGCAGCTGGCGGCGGCCTCCAGCCTGAAACCGGAGCTGGTGTCCGGTCTCGATATCCTGATCGTGCGTGAACTGGTGGGTGGCATGTACTTCGGCAAGCCGCGCGGCGTGCGCACGCTGGAAAGCGGCGAGCGCGAAGGCTTCAACACGCTGGTTTACAAGGAATCCGAGATCGAGCGCATCGGTCGCATCGGTTTTGAAATGGCCCGCAAGCGCAGCAAGAAGCTGTGCTCGGTCGACAAGGCCAACGTGCTGGAAGCCACTGAGCTCTGGCGTGAAGTGATGACCGGTCTCAACAAGGAATATCCCGACGTTCAGCTCAGCCACATGTATGTCGACAACGCTGCCATGCAGCTGATTCGCGCACCGAAACAATTCGATGTAATGGTTACCGAAAACATGTTCGGCGACATTCTGTCGGACGCTGCTGCCATGCTCACCGGTTCCATCGGCATGCTGCCGTCGGCCTCGCTGAACAAGGCGGGCAAGGGCATGTATGAACCCTGTCACGGCTCCGCGCCGGACATCGCCGGCAAGGGCATTGCCAACCCGCTGGCCACCATTCTGTCGGCGGCCATGATGTTGCGTTATTCGCTGAATCAGGGCAGAGTTGCTGACCGTATCGAGCAGGCCGTCAGCACCGTGCTGGATCAGGGTTATCGCACCGGCGACATCTTCACCGAAGGCACGCAGAAAGTCGGTACCGCCCAGATGGGCGAGGCCGTTCTGAATGCCCTGAAAGCACAGCAGTGAAATCCCCGAAATAACTACAAAACCCGTAAGCAGGTCTTTATGAGCAAGACATATGATGTAGCAGTTGTGGGCGCAACCGGAGCGGTGGGCGACACCATGATTCGCGTTCTCGAAGAACGCAATTTCCCCGTTGGTAAACTGTATGCGCTGGCCAGCGAACGTTCCGCCGGCAAGATCGTGCAGTTCAAGGGCCAGAACATCCGCGTGGAAAACCTGGCCACTTTCGATTTCTCCAAAATACAGATCGGCCTGTTCTCCGCCGGTGGTTCGATCTCCGAAGAGTTCGCCCCGAAAGCCGCCGCTGCCGGCTGTGTGGTGATCGACAACACCTCCCACTTCCGCTACGACGCCGATATCCCGCTGGTGGTACCGGAAGTCAATCCGGAAAAAATCGCCGAGTACAAAACCCGCGGCATTATCGCCAATCCGAACTGCTCCACCATCCAGATGCTGGTGGCGCTGAAGCCGATTCATGACGCGGTGGGTATCGAGCGCATCAACGTTGCGACTTATCAGGCCGTGTCCGGCACCGGCAAGGAAGCAATTGAGGAGCTGGCCAAGCAGACCGCCGATATCCTCAACGGTCAGCCGATTACTGCCGAGGTGTATCCCAAGCAGATCGCGTTCAACGTGCTGCCGCACATCGACGTGTTCCAGGAAAACGGCTACACCAAGGAAGAAATGAAGATGGTGTGGGAAACCAAAAAGATCATGGGCGACGAGTCCATTCAGGTGAACCCCACCTGCGTGCGCGTGCCGGTATTCTTCGGCCATTCCGAAGCGGTTCATATTGAAACCCGCAAGAAGATTACTGCTGCGGAAGTGACCGCGCTGCTGAAGAAGGCGCCGGGCGTGACCGTGCTGGATGAGCGTAAACCGGGTGGCTATGCAACGCCGGTGACCGATGCCGCCGACAAGGACGACACCTTCGTCAGCCGCATCCGTGAAGACGTTTCCCACCCCCGCGGCATCAATCTGTGGGTTGTGTCCGACAACGTCCGCAAGGGCGCGGCCACCAACAGCGTGCAGATTGCCGAAGTGTTGATAAAACACTACTTATAATCGATACTTGCCTTCATCTTGTCAGGCAGGTTCTCGGATAGTCGGCTAACTGTGTCACGATTATTCAAGAATTTGCCTGACAACGACGAATTGAAAGCTATCCTTATTAGTTAGGGGTAGCTTCCATTTCAGATTCAGAGACTATCCTGCTTGAAACGCTTGTTGCATGTAGGGGCTCGCCTAGTTCTGCCGTCAGGCCACATTCCACCTATAAGTAACAATCAAAGCCAATACAAAAGGATAGCGACGCTGTCCCGTGGTCCGAATATTTAAAGGAATAGAGAATGGTTCGTAAACTTGCCGCTGCATTGCTGGGTGTAGGTGTATTCATTCCCGGATTGGCCAACGCGCTGGGTTTGGGCGAGATCAAGCTGAACTCTGCTCTCAGCGAACCGCTGGACGCCGAGATAGAACTGGTGCAGGTGCGTGAACTCACCGCGCCGGAAATCCTGCCCAATCTGGCCGCGAACAGTGATTTTGAATCTGCCGGGGTTGAGCGTTCGCAGTTCCTGTCTGACCTGAAATTTGAAGTGGCCGTGAACGAGAAGGGCAAATCCTTCATCCGCGTTCGCTCCACCAAGCCGGTGAAGGAGCCGTTCCTGAACTTCCTGGTGGAAGTGAACTGGCCTGCCGGTCGACTGCTGCGTGAATACACCCTGTTCCTGGACCCCCCGGTTTACAGCGCCCAGCGCACCCAGGCCCCTGCACCCGCGAGAGCAGCAGCGGCTCCGGCCAGTCGTCCGGCTTCCAAGCCTGCCGCCAAGGCGCCTGCTCCATCCTATTCACCTGCCGAATCCACTGAAACCGCATCCGAACCTGCCGCTGCAAGCGGCGGCGGCGCCTCCCACACGATAGGTGCCAACGACAGCCTGTGGGCCATCGCCAGGGATCTCAAACCGTCTGATGACGTCAGCATTCACCAGACCATGATTGCGCTGCAACGCGTCAATCCCGATGCGTTCATCAATGACAACATCAACCTGATGAAAAAAGGGCAGGTACTGCGCGCGCCGACCGTTGAAGAGGCGCAGCAGGTTTCTTCCCGTGAAGCTATCGAAATGGTCGCCGAACAGAATCGTCTGTGGCGCGAAAAACTGACGGCCCGCAAGAGCGGTGCGCCGGCTGCCGAAGCACCGCAAATGGATCTGACTGGCCGCAGCCTGGATCAGGAGCCGGCAGCAGCGCCGGTTTCTGATGAAGGTCGCCTCAAGCTTCTGTCGGGTGCTGGCGCCGACAGTGAAAGCGGCAAGGGCGGTTCCGCGGAAGCCGGTGGTGGTGAACTGCGCAACAAGCTGGCGGTAGCGGAAGAGAATATCGACAAGTTCAAGCTGGAAAATGAAGACCTCAAGGTCAAGATGAATGACCTGTCGGACCAGCTGAAAACATCTGAAAAAGTTCTGACCCTGAAAGATCAGCAGATTGCGGCACTTCAGGCCAAGCTGGAAGAAATGGAAGCCAAGGCAAAGCAGGCTGCCAAGGCTGAAGCGAAGCCTGCCGTGACCACGCCTGAGCCGGAAGCGGTAGCTCCGGTCAGTGCCGAGATCGAAGAGCCGGTGGCGGCCGTTACCGAACCGGCCCAGCCGGAAGTGGATTTCAACTATCAGGAAGAAAAGCCTGCAGTAGCCGAAACACCCGTTGCTGAAACACCCGCGACACCTGCACCGGAAGCCGCCGCGACTGAAACCCCTGCACCGGAGGTCGCACCCACTGAGGCTGCGACAACCGCGCCAGAAACTCCTGTTGCTGAATCAACCCCGGTTGCTGAAACAGAGCCTGCAGTAAAAGAAGATTTGCCGCCTGCCGAAGAGCCGGCCATCGTGATGGACGAGCAGCCGGTGGTAGTTGAGCAGCCCAAGGCTGCAGAGCCGGCCAAGCCCGTTGCCAAGCCGGAACCTGCGGCATCTTCCGATCTGCTGACCCAGCTGATTTCCAATCCTCTGTATCTGGGTATTGGTGCAGGAGCCATTGTCCTGCTGCTGGCGGCTGGCATGCTGGCCATGCGTCGCAAAAAGGCTGACGACGAACTCGACAATGCCCTGGTGGAAGATTTTGAACTGCCGGAGAACACCGGCAACGATCTGGCTGATGAAGCCGAGATGGATTTCGAGGACCGGGCCGAAGCGCTGGAAGAAGTGGCCGAATCCGCCCGCGAGGAAACCGTTCCCCAGACAGCTGACGTGATCGGCGAGGCTGACATCTACATTGCCTATGGCCGCTATCCACAGGCCATTGAAATGCTGCAGAAAGCAGCAGACAAGGAACCTGGACGCGCCGATATTCGCCTGAAACTGTGTGAAGTCTGTGTCGATGCCAAAGAACCCGATATCTTCATGAAGCACTACAACGTGCTGCAGGGGCTGGGCGATGCCGGCGCGCTGCGTCGGGCCGAAGAGTTGCGTGGTCGCATCCTGCCGGCGGCGGGCGCTGCCGCTGCAGCTGTGCCACTGGCTTTCGCGCAGCCCAATGACGAAACACTGGTAGCCCAGCCGGATGAAGAAGCCGCGCTGGATTTCGACATTGCCGATGCCGAACCTGCCGATGTTGCCTCCGAACTGGAGCAGGAATCCGACACCGGACTTGATTTCGATCTGGGTGATCTGGAAGACACCGGCGCCACTTTCGCAGAAGCGCCTGCACCCGTGTCGCAGGACGTGTCGGCAGGTCTGGATTTCGATCTGGATCTTGACCTGCAGCAGCCGGAACCAGCACCGGTTGCAGCGCGCGATGACAACAGCCTGGATTTCGATTTTGACATTGCCGAGTCCGCACCCGCAGTGCAGGAAGCAGCGCCCTCGCTGCAGCCGTCCGACAATGCAATGGATTTCGATGCCGAATTCTCGCTGGATTCCGTTGATGAAACAGCGGGTCAGGTGTCATCTGCTGTAACTTTCGACGAAGACATGTCCCTTGACTTCGACCAGGTCGAAACCGCCCAGACGCCGACAGCGGTCGCGGAGGATTCTGGTCTGGACTTCGATCTGGAATTCGACACCGGAAGCGTTCAGCCAGCTACCTTCCAGGAAGAAGACCGCACTATCGCGTTCACCCCTTCGGCGCCGATGCCTGGTTTTGCCGGCGGTGCTGAAGAGCCCGTGCTGGATTCGCAGTCCGCTGCCCAGCTGGCAGATGAACTGGATCTGGGTGGCGATTTCCTCAGCCACGATGAAGATGCCACGATCCAGGCACCTGCGCTGGACACCAGCGATCTGACCATTCCCGCAGCCCCTGCGTTTTCGGCTCCGCCGGTGGCACCGGCTCCCCAGCTGGCGGCCAACGATATGACCGATTCCGGCGACGAACTGGATTTCCTGTCTGACGCGGATGAAGCCTCCACCAAGCTGGATCTGGCCCGCGCCTACATCGACATGGGTGACCGTGACGGTGCCAAGGACATTCTCGACGAAGTCATGATCGAGGGTAGCGATTCCCAGAAACAGGAAGCGAAGGAACTGCTGAACCGTCTGGAAGCCTGATCCGGCGGCGGGCTTGAACCGTCCCGGCTTAGTACTTACCATTGCGCAAAAAAGAGAGGGCTTCGGCCCTCTTTTTGTTTTCGGCAGACGGTGTTGCAACAGGGCGGACACATGCGAATCGCATTAGGCGTGGAATACGACGGCAGTTCTTTTGGCGGCTGGCAGCGGCAGGGCCACGATCCCAACACCGTGCAGGAAAAGCTGGAGAAGGCGCTGTCATTTGTAGCCAATCACGATGTCGGTGTGTTCTGTGCCGGACGGACCGATGCCGGTGTGCACGGCGTGGGGCAGGTGGTGCATTTCGACACGGAGTCGGTTCGCGACATGTACGGCTGGATCTTCGGCGCCAACACCAATCTGCCTGATACCATTTCCGTGCGCTGGGCCAAAGTCGTCAGCGACGATTTCCACGCCCGCTTTTCCGCCAAGGCCCGCGCCTATCGCTATGTCATTTACAACCACAAGGTGCGGCCGGCGCTGGGGCTGAAACACCTGTGCTGGAATTTCCGCCCGCTTGAGCTGGAGCCCATGCAGCAGGCTGCGCAGTTCCTGCTGGGGGAGCATGATTTCAGTGCGTTCCGCGCCCAGGGTTGCCAGGCCAAATCCCCCATCAAGGAAGTGCAGAAAATTAACCTGTACCAGCGCGGCCGCCTGATCGTGCTGGATATCCAGGCCACCGCCTTCCTGCATCACATGGTGCGCAACATTGCCGGGGTGCTGATGGCGATCGGGTCGGGCAAGCATCCGGTGGGCTGGGCGAAGGAGGTGCTGGAATCCCGCGACCGCACCCAGGGGGCGCCGACTGCGGCGCCGTATGGACTCTATTTCATGCGGGTGCATTATCCGGAGCATTTTGAAATCCCGGCGGCGGAACCGGATGCGCCCTTCATGCCGCTGTAAGGCCGTCCCGGGCCAACGCACGGCTCCCTAATCCCTTGTAAAAGCTGTTAAACTGCCATCCCCCGAATTCTCCGAGGTTCCAGTGGCTACACGGGTCAAAATCTGCGGCATCACCCGTCTGGAAGACGCCCTGGCCGCGGCCAGCGCCGGCGCCGATGCCATCGGCTTTGTGTTTTACGCCCCCAGCCCCCGCAACGTGGCGCCGGAGCAGGCCGCTGCCATCATCCATGCGCTGCCACCTTTCGTGACTACCGTGGGCCTGTTTGTCGATGCGCCGGTGGAATGGGTCGATACGGTCATGCATACTGTGCCGCTGGATTTGTTACAGTTCCACGGCGACGAACCCGAGCCTTATTGCAGCCGCTTCCGCAAGCCTTACATCAAGGCCATCCGCATGCGCGATGATATCGACCTGCACCAGCAGGCCGCCGTCTATCACAGCAGTCGCGGTCTGTTACTGGATACGTTCGTGGCCGGCACGGCCGGTGGCACGGGCCAGACGTTCGACTGGTCGCGCATTCCCCGTGATCTGAACAAGCCGGTGATCCTGGCCGGCGGACTGACCCCCTCCAATGTGGCCCAGTCCATTGCCCAGGTTTCTCCCTGGGCGGTGGATGTCAGCGGTGGGGTGGAACAAGCCAAGGGCATTAAAGATTCAGCTTTGATCGATGCATTCATGCAAGGAGTACACAGTGGCTCTCAACGAGCGTGATTTTCTGCATACCCCGGACGCGGATGGCAATTTCGGCCCCTATGGTGGCCGCTTTGTCTCCGAAACCCTGATGGCCGCCCTTGATGAACTCGAGGAAATCTACACCCGGCTGTCGAAAGATCCGGAATTCCAGGCGGCGTTTGACAAGGATCTGGCGCATTACGTGGGCCGTCCTTCCCCCCTGTATCATGCAGAACGATGGTCGAAGCAGCTGGGCGGCGCGCAGATCTACCTGAAGCGGGAAGACCTGAACCACACCGGCGCGCACAAGGTGAATAACACGATCGGTCAGGCACTGCTGGCGAAATACACCGGCAAGCGTCGCGTGATCGCGGAAACCGGCGCCGGCCAGCACGGCGTGGCCACTGCCACC
>CAZBII010000060.1:0-23175 GCA_964491665.1 uncultured Moraxellaceae bacterium | reverse complement strand
GAAGCGTTTTCTGGATGTGATGGCGGCGCTGACCAAGGCTTATGTACTGTGCAGCACGCTGGATGAGGCGGATGCCTTGAAAAAGGAGATTGCCTTCTTCAGCGCAGTAAAAGCGGCCATCAGCAAATTCACCAGCATCGACAAGCGCCGCGCCGACGAAGACAAGCATTCCCTGCTGAAACAGATCATCGACAATGCCATCGTCGCCAACGGCGTGGCGGACATTTTTGCACTGGTGGGACTGGAGAAACCCAATATAGGCCTGCTGTCACCGGAGTTTCTGGAAGATGTGAAGCATCTGCCGCAGAAAAATCTGGCGGTGGATCTGCTGGAAAAGCTGCTGCGTGATGAGATCAAGGCCCGCATGCGTACTGATGTGGTGTCGGAAAAGAAATATTCCGAACGGATTCTGGAAACCCTGCGCAAGTATCACAACCGCGCCATTGAAACCGCGCAGGTGATCGAGGAACTGATCCAGATGGCGAAGGACATGGAGGCCGACATCGAGCTGGCGGGCCGGCTGGGACTGAATCCCGACGAGATCGCTTTCTACCGCGCCCTGATCCAGAACGAAGCTGCGGTGCGCGAACTGGGCGACAACAATCTGCGCGCGCTGGCCAAGCACATCACCCAGCAGCTGCGCAGCAGTGCCACCGTGGACTGGCAGAAGCGGGAAAGCGTGCGGGCCAAGCTGCGCAATCTGGTGCGGCGGGCGCTGCGCAAGTGGAAATACCCGCCGGATCGCTCAGAGGAAGCCATCGATCTGTGTCTGCAGCAGGCGGAAGTGCTGTGCGAGACCTGGACACAAGCGGCCTAGCCCGTTGTCAGACGCAGCTGCCTCACGTCGGCCTGCCCGCAAAATCCACCCAGCATTTGCGCTCGGTGTCCATCAGCTTGCAGCGTCGCACGATCTCCAGATAACGTCGCAGGCTGAGCTTGTACTGAATCACGTCATCGCCATAACACTTCAGCAACGCCGCCTGCGCTTCCGCCACGTTATAGATCGGCACACTCATGAAGGCGTGATGCGCGGTGTGCGCCATCACATCCTGATAGATCGGCAACACTTTCTGCAGCAGCCTGGGCAGAATGATGTAAGTAGTACCCCTGATCTGCGCGCCGTAAAAACTCCAGTCTTCTTCCTTGTCAAACCAGATGATGTCCGGGTGCGTGTGCTGCAGATAGATCGACGCCGACATGATCCACAATCCCAGCATGAACGGCACCGCCCAGCCCAGCGCAACGGCCTGCAATGCAGTGCGCGAGGGGTCCAGCGCCGTACCCAGCCAGGCAATCAAGGTAACGAGCGCAACCACACCCAGCACCATGAACGCTATGTCAGGTCCGAAGCGCCGCCACTTGTTGGGAGTGTTCATGCCCAGTGGCAGGCCGCCGCGCGTCAGCAGAATGCCCCAGTAATAGAACGTCAGCCCGCCCAGCACCGAGCGCTGCCAACGCTCCCAGGCGCGACGCAACGGACCGGCCCTGCGATATTCCGCCAGCGTCATGGGTTCCCAGACGCCGTCCTTTTTCAGCAGATTGGTGAAACGATGATGGGTACTGTTATGTGCTTCCACCCACACCGAGCGGGAATGCGCAGAAAAGATGAACGCAATGCGCGCGAGCCAGTCGTTGAGTGTCTTACCCGGCGCCAGCGTGCGATGCGACGCCTCATGCCCCAGCAGATAGAGCATGGCAATCGCCACGCCATTGAGCAGGCAGAACGGCAGACTTGCCCACCAGGGCCAGGGTTGCAGCACCAGGAATAGCGTGACGAAGTAGAAAGAAAGCTGGGTGAAAAAGGCAGTGAATGCGCGCGACAGGGAACGTGTAGTGGCATGCTTGCGTTCTTCCGCTGTCATCCAGTCGGATGGATGACCCGTGCGCGCCGGCAGCGTAATCGGACTTGTCATGATTCCCCCACAACATCAGCAAGATAGAATTTTTGTCGTGCACCGGAGAATAGCACCGGCAACAAATAAAAAAAGCATTCGTTGACTATTCACCAAAACACTATATGCTGGCCATCAGCATTAAGTTCTGCTTGTATTTATGTCCTACCATTACGAAGTTCCTCAGTAGTTTGTACCTCGTCCTGTTTTTTCATAAGTAATACAAAACTTGTCTGCTATATCGCTCTGCCAAGAGCAACATCTCTCTGATTAAACAGGAAAATACTATGTCGACTATGACTGGCACCGTTAAATGGTTCAACGAAAGCAAAGGTTTTGGCTTTATCTCCCCCGAATCCGGCCCTGATGTATTTGCACACTTCAGCGCAATTCGCGGCGACGGTTTCAAAACCCTGACAGAAGGTCAACGGGTGCAGTTCACCGTTACCAAAGGTCAGAAAGGACCGCAAGCTGAGAACATCGTCAGCATCTGAGCACACCCGCTGCATTTCGTTGTCGAAAGCGCAGCAAACAAAAAGGCAGGATCTCCGGATTCTGCCTTTTTTGTTGCCCTGAAGAAAATCCGTCGTAGTTGTACCACCGGCAACATCAGTAGCCGTGATACACCGGCGCACGCTTCTCAAGAAACGCCAGCACGCTTTCCTTGTGGTCGGCACTGGCCACCAGCGCGCGCAGGCTGTCACTGACCTGAAGGTCGATGCTGCCGTACTGATGATCACGCTGCAGTTGCAGGGCCTGGCGGGCTTTTTCCACTGCCAGCGGCGGATTCGCCACGATCATCTGCGCCAGTTCAAACGCTTTGGGCAGCAGCTGGTCCGCTGGCGTGACATACGACACCAGTCCGATGGAAAGCGCGCGTTCGGCCGACACCATGCAGCCGGTCAGCAGCATCTCCGCCGCCACGGCAGGCCCGACAAGCGCCGGCAGCAAATTGAAACTGACATGTGTGCCGATGACGCCGCGCCGCACAAACATTTCGCTGAATTTCGCCTGCTCGGACGCAATGCGGATATCACACAGCAGGCTCAGTTCGATACCGATGCCCACCGCCGCGCCATTGACCGCATTGATGATCGGACAGCGCGCCTGCAGCATTTCGTTCACCAGCGGCGGCGCCGAGGAATAGGGCTGGTCCGGATCGAGTTGCTGCAACTGCTGCTCCAGTCCGCCGCCCTGCGCCATGATTTCCACCACATCATCGCCGCTGCAGAAACATTTGCCGGCACCAGTGAACACGATGCAGCGTACGCTGCGGTCGGCACGGGCACGGGCAAAGGCGTCGGTAGCTTCTGCGTAGGCAGTGAAATTCAGTGCGTTGAGTTTGTCGGGACGGTTCAGGGTAATGACGGCAACGTGATCCTGCACATCGTAAAGAACGGTACTCATAATGGCTCCTGGGCAAAAAGGAATTTTCAGCCTATCACGCAAGCCCGGATCACTCCTGCGGCAGCGCTGGCAATCCGCGCCACAAAAAAGGCCGCCCCGTTTCCGGAGCGGCCTGCCCTTGCAACTACTGTCGCGATCCTGTGTGCGAGCATGTCGCGCCAATGCCAGTGCCCTTTTTTGCTGCGTCGGTCAGCGCAGCTTCACAGATGAAATCGACTCCAGCAAAACCGCCTTGCCCGGCAGCGTAGCTGTTGTGCCGGAACTGACCGGCTTCACCGGTTCCAGCACGCCGCCCACATCACCCACAACATCGCCCGGACTGACACGGCCGTTCACGCACTGCTGTTCCGAGCCGCCGAAAATCGGATTGCAGCGGAAGTACGCCTGGATGATGGACTGCAGGTCTTCACGGTCGCCCCAGATTTTCAGGGCAAAGTTGCCGGGCATGTCACCGTCGGGGAAAGATTCCGCTGCTGTGCCCAGCCAGGGCACCAGTTCCGATGCGTCGGTCACGATATCAATGCCCACCGGCGGCGCGTTCAGGCCGTTGCACAGATGCGGAATATCGAACTGCTGGGTGAAATCGTCGGCGTGATCTTCCATGAATTCCTTCATCGCCACGTCATCGGGATTCCAGTAACTGCCGAAGCTGTTGATCGGCTCGCCGCTGAAAAAGTCATACGCCATCCACGCCCAGAAAAAGGCTTTCGGCGCCAGCTCGGCCCACAACGGAATGTCTTTGTGGAAATCGAACAGCCGCGCTTTCAGCCGCAATACCGAGTCAGGTCCGAACGGCATGCTCTGTCCGCTCGGCCCCGCCACGCACTCCAGGTCGTAATCCACCTTGAAGTCCACATCCACCCACGGATGCGGCAGGTAATCGCCGGTGTCCACCTTGAAATCGAAATCCACACCGAAAATTGCATTCTGGAAATCCAGCACACTCAGTTCGACATTGCGGCGGCCATTGTCTCCATCCCAGTACAGATCATTGCCTTTCAGGAAATGGCCGACATAACCTTCCAGCCGCTTCTCCAGTTCATCGCGAAACACCCAGCTGCGCCACGGGAAGCGGTTGTCGAAATCCGTCACGCCCGCATTGTGCTCGGTGGGATTCACATAGATATTGCTGCGCACGTGCGCCCAGCCCGGCGAGCTGCGCATGTCCTGGCGTGGCACGGTGTAGATCACGCTGAAAATATCGTTGTTGCCCTTGAAGTGCTTGCAGTCGGAATCCGGATCGCGCATGGGATGATTGAACAGCTCCACGCCGTTGATATACAGCGCCAGTTTCTTGATGCAGATATCATCCTGCCCGGCGATCGACAGATTGAAATCCTGCAGATCGCCGACATAAGGCACCTTGTAGAAATTCAGATCGTACAGACGCGAACTGCCGCGCCGGAAACGGGCACCCTGCAACAGATCGACGATAGACGCGCCATCTTCATGCGCCGGCACCAGCCAGGTGAAACCCGGCAGCCCGACGCCCAGCACGTTGTTGGTGCCTTCGTAGCCGCCGCCGTGCTCACCCACGTCGATGCGCAGCTGCGCGCGCACCACCGGCGGATTGATGCCCTGGATGGAAGTCTTGGCACAGCGCGGCGAACTCTCGCGCCGGCCCGCCGAATTGTAGGCTTCGATCTTGTAGCAGTAGCGCGTATCCCATTCCACACCGTTATCGACAAAGGTGCGGAAATTACTGCTGCCATCAATGGCGGCGATGGTTTTGATTTTGGTCCAGTCGTTGCTGCCTTCGCGCTGGCGATAAACGCGAAAACCGCTTTCATTCCACGACGCATCTTTCCACTTGATGTTCATGCCATTCACGCCGAACAACAGTTTGCTGTTGTCGAGACGCTGCGGCGTGATGGTGGGCGCGGCCGGCCGCGGATCTTCCGGCGGATCGGAGATGTTGTCGCCGCCGCCACCGTTATTGGGCAAGGCAAATGCGGTGGACAGTGACAGCAGCACCGGCAGCAGCACGAGTTTTTTCAGAGAAAGTGTTTTCAGGGAAGCAGACGTTTTCATGGCGCAATTCCTTTTGTGGGTGGTGACAGCGTCACTGTAAGAACACCGGAGTGGAATTGCTTGACCGCGTACCGCGTGCAAATCACGCCGCGCAGTCAAATCGCACAGTCAAATCGCAACTGAGGCCGCTGCAGTCTGACGCCGGCGATAATGCACCGGCGCCTGACCGGTCCAGCGCTTGAAGGCGCGGGTGAAAGCACTCTGTTCGGAAAAGCCCAGCAGAAAGGCAATATCCGTAAGGGAAAGATCGGGCTGTTCCAGATAATGTCGCGCCAGATCCTGTCGCACTTCATCCACCAGATCGGGAAAGCGGTAGCCGCTGGCCTGCAGGCGGCGGGAAAACTGGTGCGGCGACAGGCCCAGTTTCTGCGCCACCGTTTCCAGATCCTGCTGGCCCAGAGACAGCAGTTCGCAAATCTGCGCGCGGGCCTCGTTGGCAACATTGGTTTCCTGGCGATAATTTTCCATCAGCCGCTGACCGGTGCCGATCATGATCTGCGCCAGCGCCGGATCGGCATAACGCAACGGCAGCTGCAGATAGTCCTGCGGAAAAATCACCGCGTTGCGCGGCGCATTGAACTGCACTTCGCAGCCGAAAACAGTTTCATACTCGGAGCGGTTCGCACGCGCAGCATGGCGGAAACAGATCGCACGCGGCGCACCTTCAAAACCGGTAATCCAGCGGCCAAACGCCACCTGTCCGCTGATGGCCAGCTCGAACGCCTGCGGCGGCACCCAAGGTACATACAGCGGATTCAGTTCCAGCACGGCGTTGTCGCCATCGCGGAAAAAGCGCGTGCCGCCCACATCCCAGATCAGCGCATCGAAACGGATCAGCTGCTCGATGGCCTGCTGCAGATTGCCGCGACTCATCAGCGCATAACCCAGCACTTCATACGATTTCGGTTGCACGTGCTGGCCCAGATGCAAACCCACCAGCGTATCGCCGGTCATGTCCTCGGCAATTTTCAGCAACTTGAATGTACGATACAGGGAAAGACGAAAACCGGGCTGCGCGAGTTGTTCCGGCGCAATATCGGCCGCACGCAAAACGGCAAGCGGATCAACGGAATAAAGCTGGCGCGCCACCGGAATGAACGCGTTGACATAGGAACCGGCCAGACTGGCGGGCAGGCCAATCAGGCCCAGCAGTTGCTGCATCCATTCGTGCCACTGATTCATGGCGATACCGGCGTCCTGTGCGGGGTTGTTGTGCGGGTTTGTGGATTGCGCCAGTGTGCAACGAAGCACGCCATCAAACCGTTAAATTTGCCGTTCTGCACAGCCGCATTTTGCAGGGTGGAATGTGCGCCGCAATGCAGCATTCACCGTGCACACACCAACGAAAAGGCCCGGACATGCCGGGCCTGATTCGCGCCATCCTGTTGAATTGTCAGTGCTGCTGCGCTTTCGCCGCACCGATGCCGGTGTTCTGCCGCACATAGACTTCATCCCAGAGCGCATCGGCACGCGCATCGCGCCGCCACAGCAACGAGCCAATGAATACCGCGAGAAAGCCCAGCGGAATCGACACGATGCCCGGATTCTTCAGCGGCACCAGCGGCGCTTCCAGCCCCACCAGCGACGTGGTTTGTCCCGCCACTTTCTGCAAGTCGTCGCGCGCTTTCACCAGATCCTTTTCCAGTTTCGCCAGCCGTGTCTGCAGAACGGTCTGCTGCGCTGCGTCGGCGGAAGTCAGCTGCTGCGTCAGGCTGGCATATTCCGCCTGCGACACTGCAATGATCTTTTCCGAATCCGCGCGCACCTTGTTCGGATAGGTCATGTTGGGCGACACGAGCACCATGGCAATTGCACTGAACGTGCCCACCACCATGCCCAGGATGATGCCGCCGGTATTGCAGCGGCGCCAGTACAGTGTCAGCACAATGCACGGCAGATTCGCGCTGGCCGCCACCGCAAATGCCAGACCGACGAGATGCGCCACGTTCTGTCCTTTCGCGGCAATGCCGATGATGATGGCGACAATACCCACCGCCACTGTCGCAATGCGCGCAGCGCGCACCTGCTCCTGCGGCGTCACATGCAGATCACGAATCACGCCCACATAAATGTCGTGCGCAATGGCACTGGCCGCCGCCAGCACCAGACCTGCCACCACCGCCACAATGGTGGCAAACGCCACCGCCGCCACAAACGCGAGAAAAAGATTCCCCAGCACGGAATCGGCGCCACCACCGAGATATTGCGCCAGCAGCGGCGCCGCCATGTTGCCGCCCTTGTCGATGCCGGAAATCGTCGGCGCGCCGACATTGATCGCCGAACCCAGGCCGAGAAAAATCGTCAGCACATAGAAACCGCCGATGATGCCCATCGCCCAGATCACGGACTTGCGCGCTTCCTGCGCCGTGGGAACCGTAAAAAAGCGCATCAGGATATGCGGCAAGCCGGCAGTGCCCAGCACCAGTGCCAGTCCCAGCGAAATCTGGTCCAGCGGATCTTTCAGATACAGGCCCGGCTCCAGAAAACGCTGGCCCAATTCCGCCGCTGTCATCGTGCTGGCCGGATCGCCCAGCAGCCGCGCCACCTGCGCCTGCACTTTCGGATCAGACACCGCCGCGCCCAGAAATCCCGGCAGCGAAAATCCGTACGGCGCCCACACCAGCGCCACCAGCACCAGCGACGCCGTCACCAGCAGAATCGCCTTGATGATCTGCACCCAGGTGGTCGCCACCATGCCGCCAAACAGCACATACGCCAGCATCAGGATGCCCACCACCACCACCGACACTTCGTACTCGATGCCGATCAGCGTTTTCACCAGCACGCCACCACCCACCATCTGCGCGGTGAGATAAATGGTGGACACCGTGATCACCGACAGCGCACCGGCCACCCGCGTTTTCTTCGGATCGTTGCGATACGCCAGAATGTCCGCCAGCGTGTACTTGCCGATATTGCGGCAGGGCTCGGCGATCACCAGCAGCACCGTGATGTACGCCACCAGAAAACCCACCGAGTACATGAAGCCGTCGTAGCCATACAAGGAAATCAGACCGGCGATGCCGAGAAACGACGCGGCGGAAAGATAATCCCCGGCAATCGCCCAGCCATTCTGCAAACCGGAAATGCCACCACCGGCGGTGTAGAAATCCGCTGCGGAATGCACGCGCTTGGCGGCGCGATAGGTGACATACATGGTGAGCGCGATGATGGCGCCAAACACCAGAAAAGTAAGGAAGCGGTATTGCGGCGCCACCGCACCGCCATCTTCCGCCAGCGCCAGTGCCGGCAGACCCAGCAACAAACACAGCAGCAAATCCGGCAGACGCTTAACCATGACGCTGCCCTCCATACGCCGCCACGATTTCCGCCGCCAGCACATCGAACTCGCGGTTGGCGCGGCGCGAATAGATCACCGCCACACTCCAGGCCACAATGAATTCCGACAGCGCAAACACCAGTCCCACGTTCAGCGGCCCCCACACTTTCTGGCGGAACAGCTCCGGCGCATAGGCCGAACCGATTGGCAACAGAAAGTAGTAGAAGAGGGAAAACGCCATCAGGCTCCAGAGGAAGCGGTTCTTGCGGCGGTGCAGATGCTGGAAACGGGGATCGGCTTCGATCGCCGCCCAGTTGATGGTGGGGGGCTGGCTCATGACGCTCTCCTGCGAGTGAAAAATCCTTGCATCAAGTCTGTGCCACGAATCCGGCGCCAGCAAGTTTGCCCCGGACGGACGGCGCTGCCGCTACCAAGCTGCTGAAAGTGCAGGCAATAAAAAGCCCGGCGAACCGGGCTTTCAGCAGAAGCAGTTACCGGCGCCCGATCATCAGGCGATGGTGCCGCTGACAATCTGGCTGAACGAGAGCAGGCTGTCGCGCA
The DNA here is from genome assembly GCA_964491665.1 of uncultured Moraxellaceae bacterium. Taxonomy (GTDB): domain Bacteria; phylum Pseudomonadota; class Gammaproteobacteria; order Pseudomonadales; family Ketobacteraceae; genus Ch67. The sequence continues at coordinate 14,004 of CAZBII010000060.1, read as the reverse complement.
TTGCGGGATTGCCCAGGCCGTGATTGGGGAAGCGGGTGGCGAACTGGCCCTGCTCGCCATGCAGCGCCATGTAATGCAGCGCCACGGTTTCCACCAGCAGGTTGACGTTGTTGGCGGCCGGGCTGGACGCAGTTTCCACATCGCCATTGCCACGGAACCAGCCGATCTGGCGACGGGCGGCATCACTGCCGATCAGCGCCGGACGACCGCTGGGGTTGTACACCAGATAGAAGGATGCCGCTGTCGACTGGTTGTCGCCGGTCCACACGCCCTTGCCCCGGCCTTCAGCAGATTCATCCACCATGCCGTTGCTGGCCACCGAACCGTCGCTGAACACATACAGCATCAGCGGCACGCCCACGCGGTGCGCATATTCCAGACAGGCGCCCATGCACTGGCCGGCGCGGAAATCCCGCTCCTCGCCCGCAGCACGATCGCCGGTGTGATAATCGAATCCGCCCATGGTGATACAGCCGGCGCCGGAATACCCGTTCACCACCAGCTTCATCACCGATGCGGTCTTCTGGAATTCGCCGTCGCTGTTGAATTCATTGGTGGAGAAAATGCCTGCCGCACCGACGATATCCACGTCCGCAGCTGGATTCAGCGTGGAAGGATCGCCAAAACGATTCGCCAGATCCGCGCTTTTCACGTAGCCGCACTGCACCAGATGCCGGATCACATCCTCGCGGTTCACGGTGGAACCGGGAATCGGATCCAGCTTCGACATTTTCTGCTCGCTGATGCGCGCGATGGACTCCATCACGTTCACCACATCCGCCTGATCCAGCATGCCCACCAGCTTGCCGGTATCCACCAGGCCGGTCACATCACTGGGACGATCCACCTTGGTGGGACGCACGCTGGGGTCCATCATCATGGCCGGCGCCATCGAGTTGCCGCCGGAATCCGACGCTCGCGAACCGATCAGGGTCAGCAGCTCGCCGTCGGCACCCGCGCGCCAGATGCCATACATCGGGTTGTGCGGATTGTTGCCGGTGTCATTTTCGGAGCGGGCCGGCATCACCACGCCATCGGTCAGCGCCAGCGCCGCAGTGGAGGCCTTGCTCAGAATGCCGCGCAGGAACGCGCTGTCGGAATGGAACAGCAGACCCAGCTGGTTGTTGATGAACGCAGTGGTGGTGACGTTCTGCACCGTGGTTTTCGACGGCACCATGTCACCCGGCAGACCCAGCTTGCTGTAACCGGCGGTGGTGATGAAATCCTCCTGCCCGCCCTGCTGGCCCACCAACACGTTGGAACCGGCGATGTTGGCGCCACCGGCCAGATCGAAACAGATGAAGGAAATCTTATTGGCACCCGGAACGTTTAGGCCGCAGCTGGTGCGCAGCGTATTGATGTCGCTGGCCAGTGCGGCCTGGGCGGCACGCGGATTGGCGAACAGGCCGAACAGGCTCGGACCCAGCACCGTGGCCGCACCGGTCAGCAATCCCTGGCGAATGAAATCGCGGCGGGTTTTCGGCCGCGAGTGATCCGGATACAGCAGCGGCGCATTGGGATTCAGATTGCGTTTGTTGTTTTTCATGATCGTGCCCTCAAATCCGTCGCGTTACTGTACAAGCACTGCGGCTGAACCCAGCGCAGCAGCACAGGTGGCCTTGACGATCTTCTGCGTGTCGGTGGCGGTACCCGACGCATGACGGGTCCGCAGCAGATTCATCAGGTCTTCCAGTTCGGCTTTCATTTCGGCATCGCCCGGCTGGGTGCCCACATTGCCCGCCACCTTGTCGAACAGCGGATTGATGATCTGGTCGCGCTCCGTGGTGGTATCCAGCGCAGTCGCCACCGCCACATTGAAGTTGGCAAAGCCGGGGAAGAACGCACTGCGCAGGGAGGTGTTGTCCACCATCTCGCTGCAGTATTCGATCGCCAGCTGCGCCACGCCCATCTGCTGCGCCGACACGAAGGTTTCCACCGAGGTCGACGACGGCAGCTGCTGCTTCACGGTGTTGTAGGTGGTCACCACGTTGGCGTTGGTCACAGGCACACCGGTGATCTTGCTCATGCTGGCGTTGATTTCGGCAAAGTTGCGCAGGCCGATATCAGGCTCGGCATCGCCGGCGGTGGGCGGTACCGGGCTCACGGTGCCTTCCACGCGCACGTCGGTGTTGTCGCCGATGCGCTCGAAGGTGAGGAAGAACTCATCCGAGTTGGAACCGCCTTCCAGCGGCAGGATGGTGCCGATGTTCGCCAGCGGCTGACCCATCTCGCCGTACAGGCTGGAATCCAGATTGGTCTGCAGCTTGCCGTAAGCCTGGCCCACGTTGGGCTCCTTGCCGTTGATGCCGATGCGCATGCCTTCCACCGGGATATTGCTGAAGGAATCCTGCTCGGCATCCTGCGCGGTGCCGTTGGCGCGCACGCGGTACAGGAAGGGCTGGTTGAACAGGTAGCTGTAGCTGTCGAACACGCTGGTCTCGAACACCACGTAGCTGCTGAAGCCGTCGTCGATATCCACCAGATCGGTGACGTTGAACATCAGGAAATATTTCTCGCCCACGCCGGCATCGAAGTTGGTGTTGATCTCGTCCTGGGTCAGCACGCGGTTGTAGACCGACACGAAGCGGATGATGCCTTCCCACTGCAGCGCGCCCGACGACTCGCTGCCGAGGATAAACGCAAACCCGTCATCCCAGCCATTGATGTTGCCGCCTTCGGCTGTGTCCGGATCTTCGGTGTAGCGACCGTTCACATAGATGCGACGGCCGGCCACCGGCGAATAGGTCACCACGACGTGCTGCAGTGTGGCCTGCAGGTCTTCATCTTCATCGGAAGTGGTCAGCGCCGGCTCGCCGTTGCCGTTGGTGGTGCTGGCCCGGTTGAGGAAGTCGTAGCTGTACATGGTCTGGCCCACGGTGAAGTTGCGTTCGCCGCTGCCGGAGGAGTAGGTGATGATGCGGGCCGGACCTTCCTGCACCACGTTGGCCGGTGCCACCCAGGCTTCAATGGAATATTCGCCGGTCAGCTTGATCTGGTCAGACAGCTTCTTGCTGGTGGCGGTGGAGGCCTGCGCCTTGCCGCCGCGCTTGATCTGGATGCCGTTGCCACCCACCCAGGTCACGTCGCCGAACAGGGTCAGATTCATGCGCGGTTCGACGCCACTCCAATCGGCCGCCAAAATACCCTCACCTTCCCTGAAATCCCACATAGCGATCGCGCCTGTATCGACACGGCCGCCACCGCTGGCCAGGATGCCGTCCTGTTCCAGTACTACAGCCTTGCTAGTTTTCCAGGTGGACGGAACGGGAAGAGGAGCGGCCACTGATCCTGCCAATGCTTTTATGGCATTCAGCATTTCCAGCGAATCAGCCGCACAATCCATACCGCAGTTGTGGAACTCGCTGCGCAGACGCACCACGAAACGGGACAGCGCTTCATTCAGCGGACGGTTTTCATCCTGGATATCCATCTTGCTAAGCGCCGCGCTATAGGCTTCATCCAGATCGGGGCTGGCGAAGTACGGTTGCTGGGCATTGGTAACACCAGCCTGGTGGCAGCCGTCGCAACCATATTCGGCAAACAACTGATACACCCCATCAAATGCGGCCGGGCGATCAACCGGGAATTGCTTGGTGACTCTGATGCTGTGATCCGTCGGCGCACGCAACTCGATGGTGGTGGTTTCACTGGAAGTGCCACCGGTCCAGCGCTCGATGGCGCGCTGCAGGTCACCGGCGCACACGGCGTTGCCGTTGTCGATCCAGCAGTTATGGCCGCCACCCACTTTTTCCACAATGCGGGAATCGCCCGGATTGGTGGTGTTCACCACGGTGAGCGCCTGGGCATAGGCCGCGTTGACATCGTCCTCCCGCACAAACTGCGGCGACTGGCCGCCGGTATTGTGGCAGGCACCGCAGCGGTTGCTGGCGCGGAAGGTGTCATAGAAATTGATCTTGAAGCGCTGCACGTCTTCCGTGGCCGGCACCGGTCCGATATAGGGACTGGTTGTGCCGGAACCGGAATCACCGGTGCCGCCGCCATCCGGATCGGAATTCAGCTTGTTCTCGGCGCCGCCACCGCACGCACTGACCAGCAGGGTCAACGCCAGCACCAGTACACCGGTCAGATGACCGCCCCAACCCTGCAACCCGTTCGAATGCTTGAAACCGTTCATTGTTATGTCTCCACCGAATCCCGGATCGATCATTCGCCGCGGCAATACGCAGCGGCATCGGTAAACACGGTCTGCATGTTGTAGTCAGACTTGAAACCACTGACCATGCTGGTGACCTGGTTGATATCGTTCTGGGTGGTGGGCGCATGCAGGCACACCGCCTGGAAAACCTGCTTCACCTGGCACTGGGCGAAGGCGTCGCTGTTGGCCAGCTCCTCACCCAGCGACTTGGCACCCTGGCCACTGCCACTGCCCGCGCCCCAGCCCAGCACCGAGTTCTGGCCCTCGCGCCAGTAATTGTCCCAGTGATCGTCCGGCGTCACATAGCCGTAGCGGAAAGTGTCGGCGTTGATCAGGTATTTCGGCTGCACGCTGCCAGGCGTGTATTCGATACGACCGTCCGGCGTGCCTTCCACACCGGTCCAGTTGTAATAGGCAAAGGCCTGCGCCAGCGGGTCCATGCCACTGTGGCAGCCCACGCAGTTGTTGAGGAACAGACGGCTGTCGCCACCAGGGCTGCGCGACACATCCTGGCGGATGCGGTCCGGCACGCGGGAGGTGTCCTTCAGCTGTTCCAGATCGTTACAGAGGAAATTCATCAGGGTGAAACGCAGCATGGCGCGGTTGGTGCCCGCGACAAAATAGGCCTTGGCGCCAGCACGGGTGGTCATCACACCGGCGGTGGCATTGGCTGGCAGACCGGTCACCGACGACTGCGACTGACGCACCAGCACCGCGTCGTCGCCCAGGTTCTGGCCACTGGCCTCCAGCGCCACATAGTGATCATTGCTGTCGGTGGAATAGGCCGGGCTGACGTTGGCACCAACATAGATCACATCGCCATGCAGCGCCTCGCGGAAATCGCTGCCGTCGCGCACCAGGCCGATCAGGGTGGCGGAGAAATCGTTGAGGTCGGCGAAGATGGTCTGTTCTTCGTTGGTCCAGGGTGTGAAGAGATTCTTCAGGGTCACGTTGTAGAACGCCGGCGAGTCCAGCGCGATGGCAGCCGCCTCACGGGCGTCGGCATCGCTGTCAGTGACGTTGTTGCTGTCGCTGTCCATGATCGCCAGCATGGCGGCCAGCTCGCCGTCAGTCGGCGGCACCCCCGCAATCCGGTCGTACATGCGCCTGGCTTCCTCGCGCGCGCCGGCCTCAGCCGTCATTGCTGTCACCGCCAGCCCCACTCCCAGAGCCAGCGCACTCACAGAAATCGCCCACGACCGCTTATTGTTCTTCAACATGGCGCATTTACCTTCCCAATCCCGGCTACCTGCACACGCTCAATTGAGCGCTAATTGATCAAGCTTAGTTCAGGCAGAGTGGTTGATAGTACGGAACCAGTGTACTCACTAGGTAATACGCCAATACGTGACGGGAGTCGCAAAGCAGTGCTCAAGGATTGAACTCTTCAGCGCAATGTGAATCAGTCCGAAATTCCGCAACAAAAGTCGGTGCAAAACTCCCCCATTGGCGAATTTGCGCGTTTAATACAAGGAGCATTCGTGCGCGCGTTGCGCACACACGCCGGGATTGCAGGGTTTTACACATGAAAATGCTTCACCAGAAGTCACAAAAAACAGATCAATCATTCCAGCGCGTTATATGGAAACGACTGGCACTCTGTGCATCCCTGCTGCCATTTCTGAGCGGCTGCGGCAGCGGCGACGATTTTCCGGGCACGTCTGATAACCAGGCACCCGATCCGCTGATCACCGATATTCCAATGTTTTATATCGAACGTCCGCTGCGGATGGAGGAAGACGATCCCACCGCCACTGAACCGGACAACCTCAAGGACCCGATCACCTTTCACGGCAACGCCCATCTGTACATGAAGATTCGTGCCGCCCAGAGCGTGCCGAGCATTGATCTGTCCGCCCGCGCCGTGCCCGGCAACGTGGACGTGCGCGATCTGGATGTGTCGGCGGATGGCAAATTTGTGCTGTTCTCTTTGCGCCCGCCGCAGATTGAGGGGACGGACGAAGACGAACAGCCTGCCTGGCGTATCTGGGAATACGATATTCAGAATGATTCGCTCAGCCAGATTGCCCCTCCAGGCGGTGATACAGCCATTTCCGGACACGACATCACTCCCCGTTATCTGAGCAACACAAACCCTCGCCGCATCATTTTTGCCTCAACGCGCCAGACCAGATCGCGTGCAATTCTGACGGATGAGGCAAAGGGGGCTGGCCAATTTTCCCATCTGGAGGAATCCCGGAGACAAAAGGCCCTGAATCTGCATGCCATCAACGTAGACGGCACTGAGTACACTCAACTTACGTTCAACCAGAGCCACGATTTTTATCCCGCGCTGATGGCAAACGGCAAAGTCGTCTACAGTCGCTGGGACCAGTTTGACGGCGAGGATCAGGGCATAAATCTGTACGAAATGAATCCCGACGGAACCGACAACCATCTACTGTACGGCCGCCATTCCCACATGACCGGCAGCAACGCATCCGCACTGGAATTCATCCGCGGCAACCTGATGCCGGATGGCGATCTGTTCGTGCTCGCCCGCCCCACCAACACCACGTATTACGGCGGCGACTTCCTGCGCATCGACGCCTCCCGCTACATCGACAACACCCGGCCCGTGAACGGCACCAGCGGCAGCGGCCCGGCGCAAACCACCGTCACCAACAAGCAGATCCTCACCGACGGCACCAGCATTTCCCCCGGCGGCTATTTCTCCGCCTTCTTCCCGATGTGGGACAACACCGACCGCGCGCTGGTGAGCTGGAGCCAGTGCCGCGTCGCGCTCAATGGCAACACCCTGCCCTGCACGCAACAGAACCTGTCGGCCACCGGCGCCGAGTCCGCCCCGCCCGCCTATGGCCTGTGGATCTACAACTACACCGACAACACCCAGATTCCGGTAGTGATCGCGCAGGAAGGCATCGTCTACACCGACGTGGCCCTGGGCGCACCGCGCACCGAACCACCCCGACGCCCAGACAACCTTGGCAATTCCACATTACGCAGCGATGAAGAAGCGGCAATTCACATTCGCAACGTTTATGACTTCGACGGAACGGCCGGAAGTTTTGGCGGTACGGCGGCTGCCTACCTGAGAATCATGAAAGCGGTCTCCGAACCTCCCCGCACCGAGGATGGTGCCATCCACAGCATCAATGACAACAACGGCAGGCGCATGCGCGAAGTTGTGGGTTATGCGCCCATCGAAAGCGATGGTTCTGTCAAAACACGGGTTCCCGCCAATGTCGCCCTGACGCTCAGCATCGTGGACGCCGAGGGCAAGGAGCTCTTCTACAATGGATCAACCCGCCTGCGTCATCGGAACTGGATCACCTTGCGTCCAGGCGAGGAGATGGAATGTAACGGTTGTCATACTCCCAACAGTACGGCTCCTCACGGACGCCAGGACGCCCAGGCACCCTCCATAACACCAGGCAACACCATCGCGCAGCCAACCATCGTCGAACTCAGTACCGATCTGCTTTATGGTGGGCCAAGCTACCCGCTTCCTGCCGGATTGACCGACCCTTCCGACAGGATCTGCCTGCTGCCATGGAGTTCCGGCTGCCCGGTAATCATCAATTATGAAGACCACATCCAGCCGATCTGGGAGCTGGATCGGGGAGCGCTGGACACTCCGATTCTGGCGACCAACCCTGCTCATGACAACGACAACAATCCGGCGACCCCACCGCCACCCGCCACTTGCACTGGTTGCCACAATAGCCAGAACGCGATGGGCGCCCTGCAAGTGCCCGCCGGCCAACTGGAGCTGACCAACCAGGCGGACAACCCGGACAGTGTGCAAATCCGTTCCTACGTCGAGCTGTTCAATGCCGATATAGAGCAGCTGCTTGTAGGGCAACTTCCGGGAGAAATCGCACTGGTGGACTGCACGCAGGTAGAGCAACAAGTCGATGATAACGGCGACACTATCGACGTCACCGTTCCCTGCCCGGCCACCGAAGGCCCTTATCTGAACACAGGCGGCGCGCGCTCCAGCCTGAACCGGGATTTCTTCGCCCTGTTCGAAACCGCCCCCACCACCGGCAGCCACGCCGGCTATCTCACCCCCGCCGAGTTGCGATTGATTGCAGAATGGCTCGACATCGGCGCCCAGTACTACAACAATCATTTTGACGCGCCCGACAATTGACAGACCGAACGGCATGGCGGCGTGGGTGACTGCCCCCGCCGCCATGCTATAGAATGGCGCGCAAAACAACGTCTTATAAAAAACCAACAAAGGCCGGCTGCCTGCCCATGTTTGCCAGAATCCTGACTTCCCTTGTGCTTGCCTGCTGTTTCGGCGCCGGCACCGCCCTGGCCACCGATTATCCTTCCGTCGAAATCGTCGACGCCTATGTCGATCTGCACACTGGCCCCGGCCGCGGCTACCCCAGAGTCCAGATTGTCGAACGCGGTGATTACGTGGAAATCATCGCCCGCAAGACAGACTGGTTCCGCATCCGCACGAAGAAAGGTTTTGAAGGCTGGGTCAGCCGCGAGGACATGGCGCGCACTCTCGATCCGGATGGCGACCAGATCACCTTCGACAAGGTCGGCCAGGACGAATTCGCCCACCGGCGCTGGGAAGCCGGCGTGAAAATGGGCGACTTCGAAGGCAACATGATGATCGGCGGCCTGCTCGGCTACTACTTCACCCAGAACCTGTCCGCCGAACTCACCGTTTCCGAAGCGCTCGGCAGTTATTCCGACAGCCAGCTGCTCAATTTCTCCCTGACCCACCAGCCCTGGCCGCAGTGGCGCGTGTCGCCCTATTTCACCGTTGGCGGCGGCGCCATCAAGATCAGCCCCGAAGCCCGTTTCGTACAGACCCGCGACCGCACCGACCAGACGGTGCATGCCGGCCTCGGCGTACGCACCTACATCACCCGCCAGTTCATGCTGCGCGGCGAATACCGCAGCAACGTCATTCTCACTGACGTCGACGACAACCTGGAGATTGAAGAATGGACAATAGGCTTCTCCGCCTTTTTCTGATCGGCGCTACCGCCTGCATCCTGCCGGCCGCCCCCGTACTCGCCGAAGACAGCGACATCGTGGAGGAAGCCCCGGTCATCGATCCCACCGTGGTGCGACTGGGCCTGAAGGAAGCCGACATCGACAGCGAGAACATCGAACTGGGTGCCTATGCCGGCTACATGAGCGTGGAAAATTTCGGCACCAGCGAAGTGTACGGCGTGCGTGGTGCCTGGCATGTCACCGAAGACCTGTTCATCGAAGGCCAGTACGGCATGACCACCGCTGGCACCACCAGCTATGAAGATCTGGCGCCGGCCAACCTGTTCGCCGACGAAGATCGCGATCTCACCTACTACAATTTATCGCTGGGCTTCAACGCGCTGCCGGGCGAAGTGTTCATCGGCGAGAACAACGCCTTCAACACCGACATCTATTTTCTGGCAGGCGCCGGCACCACCGACTTCGCCGGCGACCGCGAATTCACCATCAACATCGGCGCCGGCCTGCGTTTCATCGCGCTGGACTGGCTGGCGGTGCACATCATGATGCAGGATCTGATATTCGAAAAACCGGCCGTCATCGATCCGGCCGATAGCGGGGAAGCGTCACACAACATGCAATACACCACCAGCGTTACGGTGTTTTTCTGAACCGGGGATTGTTGAGGGCTTGATGTCATGACACAGCTGTTCCGTTTCACACTCGTTTCACTTCTGGCCGTTCTGTTCAGCACGTCCACGTTTGCCAAGGACATTCCGCTCAAGGGCGTGGCACCCGATTTCACCCTGCCGTCCAACAGCGGCAAGCCCGTGAGCCTGTCCGGCTTCAAGGGTGACGTGGTGATGATCAACTTCTGGGCCTCCTGGTGTGGACCCTGCCGGCAGGAAATGCCGCTGATTGAAGGGCTGCACAAGAAGTACGGCAAGCTGGGCTTTACCGTACTGGCCGTCAACGTCGACGCCGATCCGAAGGACGCGCAAAAAATGCTGGCGGAAATTCCCGTCAGTTTTCCCATCGGCTTCGACAGCAAAAACAAGGTGAGCGAGCTGTACAAGGTCGACTCCATGCCCAGCACCGTGATGGTGGATCGCAAGGGCAACATGCGTTTCCTGCACCGTGGCTACAAACCGGGCTATGAAGCGGATTACGAAAAACAGATCCGGACCCTGATCCGGGAACCCTGATGGAAGCACACCTGATGAAAACAGGATTGTTACTGGCGATCTGTGTGATGCTGGGCAGCCTTGCCGGCTGTACCAGCGTCAAGCCGTGGGTGAAGCCCTATGAGCGCACCAATCTGGCAGACCCGATCATGAGTTTCAGCCGTGATCCGGTGGCGGAAACCTATCTGCATCACGTTTACCAGTCGCGGGAAGCGGCGCGGGGCGCGGAAGGCGGCGGCGGAGGTGGCTGTGGCTGTAACTAAGCAACTCCTGCCTTTCTACGCGGCCGCCACAGCCCTGCTCGCGGCCGGTGCGCAGGCGGCGGTTCTGCCCGCAGACCGCGCCGACATGATGTTTCACCAGTACGACGGCGGCGGCATGACCATCGAAGGACCCTCGGTGCTGGTGCGCAAAGGCGTGACCGACGACGTGTCCGTCAGCGCCAACTATTACGTCGACCAGGTGAGCAGCGCTTCCATCGACGTGGTCACCAGCGCCAGCCCCTATTCGGAAGAACGCACCGAATACACCGTCGGTGCCGACTACCTGTTGAACAAGACCGTCATCAGCGGCGGCTACACCAACAGTAGCGAAAACGACTACGAGGCCAACACCTACTTCTTCGGCATCAGCCAGGATTTCTTCGGCGACCTGTCCACCCTCGCACTGAACTACTCCTACGGCGCCGACGACGTCTACAACATCCTGGATGCCGCCTTCCAGGAAAAGGTGCGCCGGCAGAATTACCAGGTGAACTGGTCACAGGTCATGACGAAAAATCTGGTCATGTCCTTCAACTACAACATCATCACCGACGAAGGCTTCCTGAATAACCCGTACCGCTCAGTGCGTTATCTGGTGGATGAGGACAACCCGGACGCCGGCACCGCCAATCGCAGCGAGTTCTACCCCCGCACCCGCACCAGCCACGCACTCGCCACCAGCGGCCGCTATTTCCTGCCCTACCGGGCGGCGTTCTCGTTCGAATACCGGCGCTTCAACGACACCTGGAACATCAACGCCTACAACCTGAAGTTCGGCTACACCCATCCGATCGGCGACAACTGGACGCTGGATCTGAAATACCGGTTCTATTCCCAGAGCGACGCCGAATTCTATTCGGACCTGCTGCCACGCTTTGATTACCAGACCTATTTTGCCCGTGACAAGGAAATGAGCCGTTTCACATCAGATGATTACGGTCTGGCGGTGAGCTATGAATTCAAACCGGAGTGGGCCAGCAGCTGGGTCGAAAAGGCATCCGCCAGCATTGCCGTGGATTTCATGCAGTTTGACTACGAAAACTTCCGCGACCTGAGGGTACAGGGCGTCACGCCGGGAACGGAACCCCTGTACAGCTTTGACGCCACGGTCACCCGCATCTTCATTTCGGCGTGGTTCTAGCCCGCCCTCCGGCAGGCCAGTGAGAATCGGCTATATTTAGGAACAGGAGCAGGAAATCCGGCGACGGATTCCTGCAAGCCCTTGGCATATCCTGCTTCACAGGTCGTTTCTCATGGATGGCATCAAAACCTTACTGCTGTGCGATGCAGACCCGAATCTGTGCGCACTCTATTCCCACTATCTGGCCAATCTTCCCCTGCAGGTCATCCAGTGCGACAACGCCCGCGCGTTGCGCAACATGGCCGTGAGCGCACGCCCCGACCTGATCATCCTGAACATCACCGCTGGCGACAGCGACGGTTACCGGGTATGCCGGCAGCTCAAGCAGAATGAACGCACCCTGACCATACCCGTCCTGCTCAGCAGCGACACACCTTGCGGCGACCAGCGACAGCGGGCCCACGCTGCCGGCGCCATCGACCTGATTCCCCGTTTGCCATCTCCCGTCTATCTGCAAGAGAGAATTCACGCCGTGTTGTTCGAATATCAGACGACCCCTTTGCATCAACGCCTGGGCGACCAGCACTACCGCGTGCTGGTGGCGGAAGACAGCCCGTCGCTGCAACAGTTTTACGAACAGGTACTGGCCAGCATGCACTGCGATGTCCTGCTGTGCCAGGACGGCCAGAGCGCCTGGAAAACCCTGCACGAACACGACAACATCGACCTGATCATTGCCGACCTCTACATGCCGCGCATGGACGGCCGCGAATTCTGCAATCTGGTGCGCGCCCATCACCAGTACGACCAGATTCCCATCATCGTCATCAGCACCGAACAGGAAAAACCGGTGCTGCTGGACCTGCTCAATCAGGGCGTGAATGACTACATCCAGAAACCGTTCCGCGACGAGGAACTGCGGGCGCGGGTGCAGGCCCACCTGCGCAGCCGGCACTTCAGCCGCGAGCAGTTCCGCCTGAACCAGGAACTCATCGAACTGAGCGCCATCCTTGAAGACAGGGTGGAGCAGCGCACCCAGGAACTGTTCGACGCCAACGTGGAAGCCATCTACAAACTGGCGGTGGCCTGCGATCTGAAAGACATGGAAACCGCCGACCACATCCAGCGCGTGCGCGCCTACGTGGAAACCTTCTCCCGCCACCTGGGACTGGACGAGCGCACGGCACGGGAATTCGGCTACAGCAGCATGATGCACGACGTGGGCAAGATCGGCATTCCCGACTCGATCCTCAACAAACCGGGGCCGCTCAGCGCGCAGGAATGGCAGATCATGCGCACCCACCCGATCAAGGGCCGCGAGATCCTCGGCGACAAACCCTTCTTCCGCCACGCCGCCGACATCGCCGTCGCCCACCACGAGCGCTACGACGGCAGCGGCTATCCGTTCGGGCTGCAGGGCAGCCGCATCCCGTTCAGCGCCCGCATTGTCGCCATCGTGGATGTGTATGACGCCCTGCGCTCGCGCCGCCCCTACAAGCAGTCCTGGGATGAGGAAAGCACGCTGAACGAGTTGCAGCGGCTGGCCGGCCACCAGCTCGATCCCGACCTGGTGGGCAAGTTCCTGCAACTGTCACAGAGCGAGGAACTGCAGCGCATCCGGGCGGCCCATTCGCACTGAACCGGCAAGGGTGACCCCTGCCGTCAAAAGCCGGTATAATCCGGCGATTCCCGTTTGCCTCCGAAAAGGTTCCGCCCCATGGACGTCAAAGCCTACATGGCACAGGTCGGTCAACAGGCCCGCGCCGCTTCCCGCCACATGGCCCGTGCCAATACCGGTGTGAAAAACCGCGCCCTGCAGGCCATTGCCAGCGCCATCGAAGCCAGCCGCGCCGCCCTGCTGACCGCCAATGCGCAGGACATGGCCAACGGCAAGGCCAATGGCCTCGACGCCGCCCTGCTGGACCGTCTGGAACTCACCCCCGCCCGCATCGACGCCATGATCGAAGGCCTGCAGCAGGTGGCCGCTCTCACCGATCCGGTGGGCGAAATCACCGGCCTCAGCTACCGCCCCACCGGCATCCAGGTGGGGAAAATGCGCGTCCCGCTAGGCGTTATCGGCATCATTTACGAATCCCGTCCCAACGTTACCGTGGAAGCCGCCAGCCTGTGTCTGAAGTCCGGCAACGCCACCGTTTTGCGCGGCGGTTCCGAAGCCATTCACAGCAATAAAGCCATCGCGGCGTGCATCAGCCAAGGCCTGCAGGAAGCCGGCCTGCCGCAAACCGCCGTGCAGGTGGTGGAAACCACCGACCGCGCCGCCGTGGGCGAACTGATCGCCATGCCGCAATACGTGGACGTCATCGTGCCGCGCGGCGGCAAGGGCCTGATCGAGCGCATCAGCCGCGACGCCCGCGTGCCGGTGATCAAGCACCT
>CAZBII010000059.1:0-23327 GCA_964491665.1 uncultured Moraxellaceae bacterium | reverse complement strand
CATGAATAACCAGCGCGCCACTGGTCTGGTGCCGGCCGCGCAGTCGGGTGATGGCCTGATTCATGTGAAATTTGAAAACGGCGCCACGCTGCGCAGCAAGAGCGTGATCGTGTCGACCGGTGCCCGCTGGCGCGACATGAACGTGCCGGGTGAAAAAGAGTACCGTACCAAGGGTGTGGCGTACTGCCCGCACTGCGACGGTCCGCTGTTCAAGGGCAAGCGCGTGGCGGTGATTGGCGGCGGCAACTCCGGTATTGAAGCGGCCATTGATCTGGCCGGCATTGTGGAACACGTAACCGTGCTGGAATTCGACAGCAAGTTGCGCGCCGATGCCGTGCTGCAGAAAAAGCTGTACAGCCTGAACAACGTGCAGGTTTTTCTGTCGGCGCAGACCACGGAAGTCACCGGCGACGGCCACAAGATGGACGGCCTGATCTACAAGGATCGCGTCAGCGGTGAAGTGCATCGAGTGGATGTGGCGGGCGTGTTCGTGCAGATCGGTCTGGTGCCAAATACCGACTGGCTGAAGGGGTCGGTGGAACTGAGCAATCGTGGCGAGATCATCGTGGATGATCGGGGCCAGACCTCGGTGCCGGGTGTATTTGCGGCAGGCGACTGTACCACCGTTCCCTACAAGCAGATCATCATCGCGATGGGTGAGGGTGCGAAGGCGTCGCTGGCGGCGTTCGATCACCTGATCCGCACTTCCTGATCTGCGTGAACGGCTGATATGGATATCGCTTCAATACTGGTGATTGTGTTCGTGCTGGCGGCGTCGCTGTTTGCGAGCCGCCATGCGCGCGACTGGGGGCGTGACCGCTGGCTGAAATCGCTGGCGTATTCGTTGCTGTCGGTGGCGGTGCTGGTGGTGATAGGCCTGATCAACAAGCGCATCTATCTGGTGCTGATCCTGTTTTACGGCGTGCTGTTCTGGCAGCTGGAACGCGCGGTGAAATCCCGTTTTGGTCATATCTGGCTGTCGCTGTTTGTCGGCGCCAGTGGCGTCATTCCGATCGCGGTTTACCAGCTGTTTTTCATGGAATAGGTTCCTCTGCCGGACTTCCCTCTGTTGTAGCTGCCTTTCTGTCTACCTTCAATTTGATCAACCCGCCTATGTAGATCATGGTCAGCATCATGCTGATTGAAATGGAGGGTGCGAGTGTCAGAAGCAGTTCAGGTGTTCCCACGGCGAGATGTGCGGCGAAGACGACGGCGAGCGTGATGCTGTAGGTGCCGAAGAACGCCAGCGGCGCCTGTATCCACGGCCGCCGGCTGAAGCGGAAAAAGAAAAATTCCAGAATGTGGGTGCCGAGCAGGTTGGTGACGAAATTCAGCGCCCCAGAGGTGCAAGCCACCACCAGCGCAATCCTGATGCCATGCGACACATTCATCCAGAAAGCCCAGCAACCCCACAACCACGCTGCACCCACTGCCACCAGTTGTGCGCGGCCGGCGGTGGTCTGGGCGTGGTTCAGCAGTCGCTGCGGCAGGTTGTGCATGGATCAGTCCTGCGCGGCCAGCAATGTTGTCAGGCGATCCGCCAGCGAATGCACGAAGGGTGGGCGGATCAGCGTGAAGTGATCACCATCGATTTCAACTGCATTGCAGTTCTGACAGTGGCTGCGCCAGCCGAGATAAATCTTGTCGGGGCGGTCGGCGGGCTGGCCCTGCGCACGCAGGATGGTGGTGCGGCCATGATAGGGTTGTGACGGGCACTGATAGTTCTTCTGCGCCGACTGATTGGATCTGATGAGCTGGAAGCGGTCGTGCAGATCTTCAATGCGGTAGGTGTCCGGCAGCAGGTTGTAGCCGATACACAGTTCGCGTATGTACGCCAGTCCATCACCAACGGTAACGTTGAGCAGGCGTGGCAGATCGATCTGTTCAACCAGCACTCCCAGTTCCTTGGCCAGTATGATCATCACGGCTATTTCATGCAGTTCGTCGATCTGTTCTTTCATGTCGGGAGCGGCGCTGTCGATGATGAACAGGTGTAGCGGTGGGCGATTTTCTTTTTCCAGACGCAATGCAATGTCGAAGGCAATGATGCCGCCGAGCGACCAGCCGCCCAGCATAATGGGACGGTCGCCGAACTGTGCGAGCAGTGCTGCACTGTAACGTGCACCCATCTCGCTGACATCGGCAATCAATGGATTTCCATTTTCGTCCAGCGGCAGTTGCAGGCCGTAAACAGGCTGCGAGTCTGGCATCAGATTGGCCAGCTCGTGATAGCAGAACACGCTGCCGCCCACCGGATGCACCAGTATCAGCGGTATGACATCAGCATTACCCGGCTTGATGCACAGTACTGGATTGGAGGTGCGGTTGCTGCTGCTGGCGCTCAGCCGGATGACGTTGGCAAAGGTTTCCACGGTGGGTGCCTGAAACAGGACCGACAGTGGCGGCGCCTGTTTGAAGGTCTGCTGCACCTGCACCATCAGTTTCATCGCCAGCAGCGAGTGTCCGCCCATGTCAAAGAAATTGTCGGTGACGCTGAGCGGTCGGGTATCGAGCACGTTCTCCCAGATCTGCACCAGCTGGTGTTCGATCAGGTCACGCGCGGGGATGTATTGATTGCTGTGTGCGGGTGTGTAGTCCGGTTCCGGCAGGGCGTTGCGGTCGATCTTGCCGTTGGGTGTCAGCGGAAATTCCGGCAAAACGGTGATGACAGAGGGAATCATGTATTGCGGTAATTGCAGATTCAGTGCACGGCGCAGTGAACGGACGTCGACGCTGGCGTCGTGCGCGATGATGTAGGCAGCGAGTAATGCAGTGTCCTGTCCTGCCGGTGCGCGCACGATTGCCACGGCATCCTGCACGACTGCGTGACTGCGCAGAGCGGCTTCCACTTCCGCCAGCTCGATACGGAAACCGCGCACCTTCACCTGATGATCGAGGCGTCCTATGTATTCCACGGTGCTGTCGGCGAGATAGCGCACCAGGTCGCCTGTCTTGTAGATGACAGGATGGTGGTTGGCGGATTCTGCCTGAAAAGGATTTGCGATAAAGCGTTCTGCAGTGAGATCGTCGCGGTGCAGATAGCCGGAACTCACGCCGATTCCGCCGATGTACAGTTCGCCGGGAACACCAATGGGCGTGGGCTGCAGATGTTCATCCAGAATGTACCGCGATGTGTTGGCCAGCGGGCGTCCGATGGGCGCGGGCACGGTGCTGCCAGGCTCGACGTTGTGGGTCAGTGACCAGATAGTGGTTTCGGTGGGGCCGTACACGTTGAGCAGTTTTGTCACCCGTGGCAGCAGCGCGTTGGCCAGCGTGGCGGACAGGGCTTCTCCACCACACAGCGCGGTGAGCGGGTGGGTGGGCGGTGTGTTATGCCACGCACCTGTAAGCATCTGCCAGGTGGCGGGCGTGGCCTGCATGATGTCGATGGCCTGCTCGTTGAGACAGGTCGCCAGCCAGTTGCCGTCCATGGTTTCCTGCCGGTTGGCAAGTACGATGCAGGCACCGCTCAGCAGCGGCAGGAAGATTTCCAGTGCGGCAATGTCGAATGACATCGAAGTAACTGCAAGCCAGCGTTGTTGCGGTCGCAGTTGCAGTTCGTCCTGAAAATGCAGCAGCAGGTTGAGCAGCGCGCGATGCTGGATGCGAACGCCCTTGGGTGTGCCGGTGGAACCCGATGTGTAGATGACGTAGGCGAGATCGTCCGGCTGTGGTTTGGCGCAGAGATCGGATGTGAATGGCGATGGGATTTCCACCGCGTCTGGCTGTTCTGTATCGAGACACAGCAGCCGTTCTTCGGCAACGCCAAGCTGATCCCGCAATGTGCTGACCGAAATCACCATCAGTGCGCGGGAGTGTTCGATCATGTAGGCAACACGGGCCGGCGGATAGTCGGGGTCTACCGGCACGTAGGCGCAGCGCACACGCAGAACAGCCAGCAGTGCCACCACCATATCGATGTCGCGCGGCAGGGCAATGGCAATCAGCTGGCCGGGTCGGGCACCGTGTTCGTGTAACTGGTGGGCCACGATGTTGGCGCGCTGCAGCAGTGCTCCGTAGGTGATCTTGTTCGTGCTGGTGTGCACGGCAATGGCATCGGGATGCTGGACAGCCTGCGCTTCGATGCGGCTGATCAGGTCGTACATGAAATCATAATCGCGTTGTGTCTGGTTCCAGTCGTGCAGCAGCATGACGCGGGTGGCGGTGTCGAGCAGATTCAGGGCGTGCAACGGTTTTTCATGGCTGTCTGCGTGGGTTGCGGGAATGGCATCCTGCAGCAGACACTCCAGTTGCTGGCCCAGTCGCTGGATGGTGGATGCATCGAACAGGTCGCTGTTGAAAGACCAGCTGCAGACCAAACCGTCGGGAATGTCAGCCACTGACAGCATCAGATCGTATGTGGCGCCGCGCTGGCCGGACATGGGCAGCACGCTGGCGAGAATGCTGTCGTGGCGGCCGAGGATTTCACTCAGCCGCTGTTCGTTGGGTTTGTGCCACAGAAACATGGCCTGGCAGATAGGCGAGTGACTGGCATCGCGCACCGGATTCAGTTTTTCCACCAGCAGTGGGAAGGGATAATCCTGATGCCGGATGGCGTCGATGAAGGTGGTCTGGACCTGTTTCAGTAATTGCGTGAAGGTTGCAGCAGGATCGATCTGCGATCGCACGACAATGGGATTGGAAAAATCGCCTACCATCCATTCACTGCCACTGATGTTTCTGTGCGCGGCCGGTGTTCCCACCAGGATGTCGGTCTGCCGGCTGCAGCGGTGTAGCAGCACGGTGTAGGCCGTCAGCATGAGTGTGGAGGGTGTGACATTGCTGTGACGCGCGCAGTCGCGAATGCGTTGCGAAAGTTCCGTGCCCAGTGCGTGCCGATGGCTGCCGCCACGGAATGACATGAGTGCCGGACGCGGACGGTCGCGCGGGATGTCCAGCACGGGCAGCGGACCGCGCAGCTGCTGTTGCCAGTATTCCAGATCGGCGTCGCTGTCCGGGGTTGTGAGATAGTGCTGCTGCCAGCGCGCGTAATCGGCATAGGACATGCGGATCGCCGGCAGACGGGTGTTGCGGCGTTCCAGAATGGAGGCGTACAGCAGCGACAGTTCTCCCAGCAGCAGCTGGCAGGCCCAGAAATCGGCAATGATGTGATGCAGAGCGAAGGCAAAATAGCGGGTGCAGAGGCTGGCGCCGCTGGCTTCCGTGTGCGTGTTGTGAAGTGCGAGAAAACGCACGGCACTTTGTTCGAGCTGGAAAGGCTGGTCGCCGAATTCGCTCAGCCGCTGGTTGATCTGGTGTTCCGACAGATTCTGTGTCTGCTGCTGTTCGATTTGCACCTGTGCATCGCTGGTAATGGTACAGACCGGACCGTTTGCGCTGTCATGGAAACGGGCGCGCAGCAGTTCATGCCGACTCAGCAGGATTCTTAAAGCCGCTGCCAGTGCCTGCTCGTTGATATCGGCCGGCAGGCGGCAGGCAAACAGCAGATTAAAGGCGGGATTGCCCGGCGCCAGCCGGTAAAGCGACCAGAGGGCTTTCTGGTTGAATGACAGCGGTAAGGTGGTGTCATCGCCAGGCAGATTCGTCAGCAGAAAATCAATGATGGCCTGCTTGTGTTCGCGCACGGCGGCCACAGCTGCGGCATCCAGTGCGTTGTCCGGAGCGGTGATTTTCAGCTTGTCCTGCTCCACCCGCAGGCGGGCGCCCCGGTGGCGCAGATCTTCAACCAGCTGTGCAATGTTCATCAGAATTCCAGTTCCACTTCGTTGTTTGTTCCGGCTGTCAGCAGATGTGCCGTGTTGATCTCGTCGATTTCATCGACTGGTTCAGTGTCGGCCTGTTGTTGCACCCGGGCGAAATAGGCATCGTTGAACTGGTCCGCGACGTACAGTGACAGTGTGCGAATGCTGGGGCCTTCGAGCAGCTTGGGAACGGGAATTTCCATCGCCAGCTCCCGTTTCAGGCGGGCGCGGAATTCCATCGCCATCAGGCTGTCGATGCCCATGCCCAGCACGGACATTTCCATATCCACTTGCGGTTTGTTCAGCACGCGGCAGATTTCAGTGTGAATATAAGTGAGTACGACCTCGCGACGCTGTTCCGGTGTGAGTGTGCGCAGTTGTTTGATCAGGGCGCGATTGAGCCGCGCGTGGCTGTCGTTGCCTGTATAAAGATCTGCGATTTCTGCCAGCAAGCCCTTGTCGGTGGACAGTGGCCACTGTTCGATGAATCGGTTCCAGTCAACGGACAGCACTGCCTGTTGTGGCGGATTGTGCTGCAGAAGCTGGCCCAGGCGCTGCAGACCATGTGCTGCTGGCAGCGGGTTTATTCCCAGTAGTGCGAGCTGGGATTTTCCGTTGTCCGCCATCTGTGCGGTAAGGCCGAGGTTGATCCACGGCCCCCAGTTGATGCTCTGTCCGGGCAGACCGCTGGCACGGCGCCATTGCATCAGCTGATCGATGAATGCGTTGGCGGCGGAATAGTTGGACTGGCCGGCATTCCCAACAAACGCGGCAATTGACGAGAAGCAGACAAACTGCTGCAACGGAATATGCCGCGTAGCCTGATGCAGGTTCCAGGTGCCCGCCACTTTCGGCGCCATGACGTCGCTGAAATCCTGCCACTGCAGATTGCTGACCAGCTTGTCGCGAATCAGGCCTGCCATGTGGAAAATGCCGGTGAGCGGTACTGACCGCTGTTGCAGTTCGGCGATCAGTGCGTCCACTTGTGCGCGATCGGCAATGTCGTTTTCGAACAGTTCGATCTGAACGCCCTGTTCGCGCCAGGTTTCGATTTGCTGCAACTGCCCGGCACCGGGTGTGGAGCGTGCGTACAGGGCAAGATGGCGGGCGCCGTTGGCAATCAGCCAGCCTGTTACGGCCATGCCCAGTGCGCCGAGTCCGCCGGTCAGCAGATAGAGTGCTTTGCTGTCAAATGATGGGGCGGCCGGAGTGTCATCGACTGCAACTGGCACAATGCGCGGCACAAAACGCAGCTGGCCGCGCAGCAGAATTTCGTTTTCGTCATCGCGCAGGCGGAGTTCCTGCAGCAGCATCGGCGTGCTGGTTGCAGCGTCGCAATCCACCAGTTTGCATTGCAGCTGTGGATACTCCAGACGGACCGTGCGCAGCATTCCCCACAGCGGGCTGGCGGCTGGATTGAACTGGTCAGTCGGCAGTGCCTGCGCGATTGCGCCCTGCGTGAGCGTGACAATTCTGGGCGCGAAATCCGGGTGTTGCCGCAGCGCCTGCAGCAGGGCGAGCAGGGTGCCGCATTGATACTGCTGGCCGGTGGGATCACCGGTTCCGCTGTCAATGACCTGCATTCCCGTGGCATGCAGAATCGTGTCCGGGCGCCAGCCGCTGTTCGCAAGTCTTTGCAGTACAGCGCCAAGAGCGCTGGCATCGCTGAGATCGAGCACAGACGAATTCTGCAGAGTCGATTCTTCCTGCAGGAAACCGGCCTGGTGATGCAGGGTAACGACGGTGCGCGCACTGGACGGCAGGGCAGCCAGCAGCGATCGGAGCGGTTGCGGTTCAGATTGATGGCACAGCACCAGCACGTTGCCCAGCGAATCGGTATCCGCTTTAGGTGCGACCGGTTGCACCTGCTCACGCCACGCCAGCGTCCAGCAATCGGTTACCGGAATATTGTTCAGCAGTTGGCGGAACAGTTGCGCGTCGATCTGCTGCACGCGAAAGCCTTCCACATCCAGAACCGGCGCGCCGTTGTCATCGACCAGCGTAATGTCGATATGGGCACCGCGTTCATCGGTGTTGCGGATCTGGCTGCGACACCAGAGCCGCTGTACTGGCTGGCCCTGTGGGCGCAGATGCAGGTGCATGCGGGTGATACTGCGCGGCACTGCAGTCGGCAGATCGGCGCCATTACCCAGCGCCAGGGCGGCGATGGCCTGAAAGGCACTGTCGATCAGACCGGCATGCAGCGGAACCTGCGGATGCAGCGCAGTGCCCCGCGGGGCAATCAGACGGCCGATCACTGCGTCCGGTGTACACCAGAGCTTGTCGTTCCACTGGAACCCGATGCCGTGAAAGAGACGCGTGGTGTCTTTCAGGCTGGAATAGAAAGCATCGCGTTCAAACTGGTGTGCAGCCTGTTCGCACGCCTGCTGCCACTGCCCGATGTCGATGCCGGCATTGGCGTGAGTGTCGTTTGCCAGATGCAGTTCGGCACGGGCATGTACGTGCGGATTGTCCGTGCCCGCCTGCGTCAGTACTTCGATTTTCAGCATGGTTGCGTTTTGTGGATCGGTGTTCGGTTTGAAGGTCAGCGTCATCACGGGCGCGGAGCCGGTGGCTATCCGCAGCGGCTGCAGAAACTGGACGTTGCGCAGATCCAGTCGCGACGGGCTGTCGAAATCCTGCAGCGCTGCATAGATGGCGCTGAGAAAGAATCCGCCCGCCACAATGATCTCATCGAAAACCTTGTGTTCTTTCAGCCAGGGCATGGCAATGGGATCAAGGATGGTTTCGTAGATTTTTTCTTTCAGCAGCGGATGTTTGACGATGGATCTGAATAGCGGGTGCCGATGGGCAGTGCCCAGACCAAAGCTGGCGCTGTGTGTTTCATACTGGCTATCCACCGCATCGAACGGTGTTGCGTCCTGCGTGGCGGTCTCCGGTTCGTCTTCCGGTTTCTGCTCGACATATTTGCCTGCGGCATAAGTGAAGGCTGCCAGTTTGTCGGGCGCAACGGTGAACCAGTGGAATCTGCGCTGGAAGGCGTAGCGCGGCAGATCGCAGTCCGGCTGGCGCGACTGCCTGCCATACAGATGCAGCCATTGCACGGGCGTGCCGGCGTGGTGCAGATGCAGCAGTCCGCTGAACAGATCATCGAGACCGGCATCGGGCTGGAGTTGCGAATCAGAAGGGGCGCGGAACGACGGCAGATAGGTCAGCGGCGCGGGGTCCAGCAGTGGGCGCGCCATGCCGAGAATCACGCTGCCCGGTCCCATCTCCAGCAGGATATCGGGTGCACCTTTTGCCAGTGCGGCCACGCCAGCAGCAAAGTCTACCGTCTGGCGCACGTGCTGGGTCCAGTATTCGGCGCAGGCAATCTCTTCGCCGGCGAGTTTGCCACTGGTGCAGGACACCAGCGGAATTTTCGGTTTGTGGTACGTCACCCTGTTCGCAACGGCGCGGAATTCGTCGAGCACGCAATCCATCAGCGGAGAGTGAAACGCGTGCGAGACATCCAGCTGGCGTGTCTTGATGCCTTGCTGTTGCGCGGCGGAGTCAATGGCACGTACAGCGTCGAGCGCACCGGAAATCACCAGGCTCTGCGGACCATTGATGGCAGCATAGGCAACCTGCGTTTTCCAGGGTTCCAGAAATACATCCATGGTGGAACGATCGGTCAGTGCAGACAGCATCAGGCCGGGCGCGGATTTTTCCTGTGGCAGTTGGCCGCGCGCGACCAGCAGCATCAACGCATCTTCCACGCTGAACACGCCGGCGAGACAGGCTGCGGCGTATTCGCCAAAACTGTGGCCCAGCAAACGGCTGGGACGTGCGCCCAGGCCGCGCCACAATTCGGCACAGGCATATTGCACGGCAAACAGCGCTGCCTGTGTGTAACGGGTTTGCGACAGGCAATGACTGTGTTCGCCCCACAGGATGGATTTCAGGGGCAGATCCCACCAGGCTGAAAGTGCCTTTTCGCAGCGCTCGATGATGTTGCGGAATGTATCGAAATGAGCGTACAGCTCCTTCCCCATGCCAATGAACTGCGGGCCCTGGCCGGCAAACACGAATGCCAGTTTCGGTGCGCGTTCGCCGGTGACGGAAGTCTGAATCAGCGGATGTTTTTTTCCTGTTGCGAACGCCGTCAGCGCGCAGACAAATTCGTCATGCGTGCGGGCGATGAGGGTGAGCTTATGGCTCATTTGGCCCCGATTGCGATTACTGGCGCGGCAAATGTTGGCAAGATCAGTGTTGCTGTCGAGCGTGTCGGCATACTGCGCGGCCAGCTGGCGCAGTGCTGCATCGTCGCGGGCTGAAAGTGTCAGTGGCAGTTTGGGCAACGCCGGTGTCACCGATGCTTGCGCTGAAGAAGCAGCCACTTCCGGTGCGGACTGCAGAATGACGTGCGCATTGGTGCCACTGAAGCCGAAGGAGCTGACACCCGCCAGACGCCGGCTGCCGTTCCATTCCCGCGCTTCGTTCAGCACGGAGAATGGCAGCTGCTGCCAGGGAATGTAGGGATTGGGCGCATCGAAATGCAGTTGTGCCGGCAGCATTTTGTGCTGCAGTGCCAGCACGGTTTTAATGACACCGGCAATGCCAGCTGCGGTTTCGCAATGGCCGATGTTGGTTTTCACCGATCCCAGCAGCAGCGGATGTTGCGCGTCGTGATTCGCGGCAAACACACTGCCCAGCGCGTTAACCTCGATGGGATCACCCAGTGCGGTGCCGGTGCCGTGTGCTTCCACATAGTCGATGTCGGCCGCCGACACCTGGGCATTTTTCAGCGCGGCATGAATTACTTCTTCCTGTGCCTTTTCATTCGGCGCCGTGATGCCCTGGCTGCGTCCATCCTGGTTCACCGCGCTGCCGCGCACTACCGCCAGCACGCGATCGCCATTGGCCAGTGCATCGCTCAGGCGTTTCAGCACCACCAGCCCGCACCCATCGGAACGCACGTAACCATTGGCGCCCTTGTCGAACGTGCGGCAACGGCCATCCGGTGATAGCAGCATCGCCTTGGAAAACACGATGGACGTGGCGGGATTCATCACCAGATTGACGCCGCCGGCAATGGCCATGTCGGTTTCGCCGCTGCGCAATCCCTGAATGGCCAGATGCATGGCCACCAGCGACGACGAGCATGCGGTTTCAATCGCCATCGACGGGCCACGCAAGCCATAGACGTAGGATATCCGGCCGGCGGATACGCTCAGCGCGTTGCCGGTGCCGTCGTAGGGCGACAGTGTTTCCACTGTACCGCCCAGTCCGCGCAGCGCGGAATAATCCTGCATGCCGATGCCGATATAGACACCACTTTTGCTGCCTTTCAGTTCGGCCATTGTGTAGCCGGCCTGTTCCAGTGCGTGCCAGCTCACTTCCAGCAGAATCCGTTGCTGCGGGTCCATCGACTCGGCTTCACGCGGCGCAATGCCGAAAAAATCCGCGTCGAATTCCGCGATGCGATCCATCATGCCGATGTGCCGGCTGTACATTTTCCCCGGCACCATCGGATCCGGATCATACACGCGGCTCAGGTTCCAGCGTGCACTGGCATCGCCAATGCCATCGCGACGCTCCATCAGCAGTTGCCAGAAATCCTCGGGCGAATTCACGCCGCCGGGATAACGGCAACCCATGCCGACAATCGCGATGGGCTCGTGCAGAGCCCGTTGCTGGGCATCCAGCTTTTGCTGCATCAATTCCAGCTGCAGCAGGGCATCGGTGACCAGCGCCTTGTAATTCGGGCCCTGACTTGCTTGCGTCATTGCGACGTTTCTCCTTTCAGTGCGGCCAGACGTTTGGCCAGCATGCTGGCGGCGTCTTCCTCGCTCATTGCTTCCAGGTTGGCGCGGATCACGGCGATGTCATCCTGGTCGTGCCGGCGTGTGAAGCTGTCCACCAGACCTGGATCGACGTTCTGCGTGCTGGCGGCGGTATTTTCTTCCGGCGCGGCTTCGCCCAGTTCGTCCGCCAGTTCGTTGGTGTGATCGGGGAACAATTCCGTGATCAGGTAGCCCGACAGTTCTTCCAGCGTCGGGTACTTGAAGAGCAGGGTGGCGGGCAGGGCGCGACCCACGAATCCGTTCACCACGTTGCGCATTTCCACCGCCATCAGCGAATCCAGGCCCAGTTCCTGCAACGGCTGGTTGGGACGGATCTTGTCTGGCGAATCAAAGCCCATCACGCGCGCCAGTTGTGCGCAGAGTGCATCGATCAGCATTTGCTGCCGTTCGCTTGGCGCCACTTCGCGCAGCTGCGTCATCATGGCTTCCGCCATTTTCTGGATGTCGCTGCTGGATGCGCCAGCCTGACGGATGCGCAGATGACTGTAGTAGGCGGGCGGCTTGGTCAGGCCCAGATTGGCGACGAGCTTGTCCCACTCCATCGCCGCGATGCCCACCTGCGGCGGATTGTCCTGCAGCACGCGCTCGAACGCTTCAATGGCTTTTTCCGGCAGCAATGCATTCACACCGTTGCTGCCGCTGAAGCGGCTTTCCACATGCGTGCGCGCCGCCATGCCGATTTCTGCCCATGGTCCCCAGTTGATGCTGATGCCGGGCAATCCCTGTTGGCGGCGGAACTGCATGAAGCCGTCGAGGAATGCGTTGGCTGCCGCGTAGTTGCCCTGTCCCGGCGAGCCGAGCAGTGAGGCAATTGACGAGAAGCAGACGAACAGATCCAGCGGCTGCTGCTGGCTGTGCACATGCAGATTCCAGGTGCCGGTCATTTTCGGCGCCAGTACGGTTTCGAAGCGCGACCAGTTCTGCTGCGCCAGCATGCCGTCATCGAGCACACCGGCGGCGTGAATGATGCCGGACAGTGGCGGCAGCTCGGAGCCGAACCGCTGCATCAGCGCCATCACCTGCTGCTCATCACTGACATCCGCATTCGCCAAAATCACGCTGACATCTTTCTGCTGCAGCGAGGCAATCGCAGCCTGCGCATTTGCATCGGGCTGGCGACGGCTGGTCAGCAGCAGATGGCGCGCTCCCTGCCGCACCAGACTGTCCGCCACTTTCAGACCCAGTGCGCCGGCGCCACCGGTAATCAGATAGCTGCGATCCGCATGAATCCGGATGGGCGGCTGCACGAGGTCGTCGTTGTTGGTGATAACCACCTTGCCGATGTTGCGGGCCTGCGCCAGGTGCCGGAAGCCGGCGGCCATGTCGCTCATGGGGAAGGTCTGCAGCGGCAGCGGTTCCAGTTTGCCGGCGCTGTAATCCGCCGCAACTTCTTCCATCAGCGAGCCCAGCAGCTGCGGATCGTTCGCCAGGGTTTCGGTAAGATCGAACAGGAAGTACTGCACGTCGCTGCGTACTTCGGCGATACGTTCGCGGCTCCACACATCGATCTTGCCAATTTCCACAAAGCGTCCGTTCGGCGCCAGCAGTTCCAGCGATTTGGGAATGCACTCGCCGTTGATGCTGTTCAGCACCATATCCACGCCGTAGCCATCGGTGAGTTCACGGATCTGATCCGCGAAATCCAGATTGCGCGAATTGAACAGATGCTTCACACCGCGTGAGCGCAGGAAATCCCACTTGCCCGGGCTGGCGGTGGCATAGACTTCGGCACCGGCCTGCTGTGCAAGCTGCAGTGCAGCCAGACCGACACCGCCGGCGCAGGCATGGATCAGCACCTTGTCGCCTTTCTTGATACCCGCCAGACGTTTCAGACCGTAATAGACGGTCAGAAACACGGTGGGAATCGCGGCTGCCTGGGCAAAGCTCAGATGCTCCGGCTTTTTCACCGTGAAGATTTCCGGCGTGATCACATGGCTGCGCAGACTGCCCATGGTGGCGCCGAATACGTGATCGCCCGGTTGCAGCGATTTCACTTCACTGCCCACGCTGATGACTTCACCGGCAAAATCAAAACCGAGCGGCAGGCTGGTGGGCATGTCGATACCAGCGCGCTCGGCAAATTCCTTGAACATGCCCAGCGCATTCAGTACGTCGCGGAAGTTGAGTGCAGTGGCGCGCACGCGGATTTCCACATCCAGGGGTCCGACGATGCCGCGATCCGCTGCCACGATGCCCAGATGATCCAGCACGCCATCGGGCGGCACCGTGACCTGCCAGCAATCGGATTCTGGCAGATGCAGCGCTGTACGCGGATTGCTGCCGCTTTCCAGTCGTTCCACATGACGCACACCGCGACGGATCGCGATCTGGTCTTCGCCGTCGCCCGCCAGCAGCTCGCGCAGCAGCAGATCCAGATCCAGCGCGTCGAGCGTGCCGTCGGCATGCAGTGCCAGATCGATGCGGGTGGGATTCAGTTCTGCGTGTTCCATGCTGATCACGCGGCCCAGACCCCACAGTGCATGCTGCGACAGTTGCAGCGCGGCGTTATCACCATCAATTGCCTGCGCCTGCTGGGTGCACAGCCACAGTTTCGGCGGATGGTTCCAGCCGATGGCCGACAACGCCTGCACCAGCGCCAGCGCAGTACCGCAGGAATCCATCTGCTGTACCTGCATGGTTTCCAGCGACAGATTGCCATCTTGCCTGTGCACGCCGGCCAGATTCAGGATGCCCAGACACAACTGACCCTGTTCGCCGAACGCGAGCTTCAGTTGGGTCTGCAGCGCATCATGATCATCCAGTGCAAGGGCGATACAGTCCGGACCCGCCAGGGCAGCGGAAGAGGGCGGCACCAACTGCAATACCGGCACCTGCGCGGCCTGCAGTTTCTGCACGACAGCGGCCTGCAGCACATCGCCCTTGCCGAGCACCACAAAACGGCTGGCGGCATCGTTGACGGCGGGCGGCGCAATCCGGTTCTCGTTAGGCTTGCTGACCCAGCGCGGCTGGTAGAACCAGTCATCCACTGCATTCTTGTTCATGCCCTGCTGCAGTGCCGAGCGTGACGCCTTGCGATTGTCGATGGCGATAACTTCCGCTACCACTTTGCCGGCGGCGTCCACCAGACGGATGTCACCGGTCGTGGTGGTGGTGTCCTTCGTCAATTCGTCGCGCAGCGAGGAGTGCAGCCACAGCGCTTCACCGGCTTCCGGCATGCGGTAGAACTTGAGTTTTTCCATCGCAAACGGAATGTAGATTTCGTTGTTGCTGCCGCTTTCAAACGCCAGTTCATCGCTGCCTTTCGGGCGACAGGATGCCAGCGACTGGAAGAACGAATCCAGCAGGCCGGGATACAGTTGATACAGCTTCATGTTGTCCGGCATTTTCGGCCAGCGCACGGCGCGCACCGCTACCGGCCCGTTGTACCAGCCGTCACCAAGCCACTGGAACGCTTCGCCCAGGTTGTACCCCATGTTGGCGAATGTGTTGTAGAAGGCTTCACTGGCCATCACCGGCTTCCAGTTGGACTTGATGTCGTCCCATGGCAGTTCCTGCTGCGCGGTTTCCAGTTCCACCCGGTAGTGAATGTTGCCGTTGCAGTGCACGGTCCACTGGTTCGGATCGTTCACATCGCCGCTGACGCTGATACTCATCAGCTCGGCAAACGCGACGCCGTCTTCTTTCGGATCCATCACCAGATGGACGTGCCGTTCTTCGCTTTCCCCCAGCACCAGCGGCTGCAGGAAGCAGACGTTGCTGAGTTCGGATTGCGTGGCACCAAATGCGGCCTGTGCGGCGGACAGCATCAGCGCCAGGTGCGACGCGCCGGGCACGACGATGGTGCCGAACAGGCGGTGGTCGCCGATATAGGCCGGCGTCGTTGAATTGTAGAGAGTTTCAAAGCGGATCTGTTTGCTGCCCGGCGTGTGCAGGCGTTCGCCCAGCATCGGCAACTGGAAGCGCTTGAACGAGGCCTTGAACTTGTTGACGTCACCGCCCATCCAGAAACGTTTGCGCTGGAAAGGATAGGTTGGCAGGACAACGCGATTGCGCTGGTAGGGTTGCTCGAAACCTTTCCAGTCGGGATCGGTGCCGCTCTGGTACAGCTCGGCCACTGCCGACAGAATCTGCTTCCAGTCGTCATGGCCCTGACGCAAGCTGGGCAGCCACAGCGTATCCATGTCCGGCACGCAGTTGCGTCCCATGCCGAGCAGGGTGGGGCGTGGGCCCATTTCAATCAGCGCACTGCATTTCTGTTTGGCGATGGCGGCGATGCCCTGTGCGAAACGCACCGGTTCGCGCACGTGACGCACCCAGTAATCGGCCTTGGCAATCTCGTCTTTCACCACGCGGCCATACAGGTTCGAAACCACACCCACGCGCGGATTCTGGAACTTCACGCTGCGCGCCACTTTTTCGAGCTCCGCCAGCATGGGTTGCATGAGTGCGGAGTGGAATGCATGTGACACATCCAGCGGACGCACTTCAATGCCCTGGCCGGCCAGCTCTGCCGCCAATTGTTCCAGCGCATCCTTGCGACCGGAAACTGCAATCTGCGCGGGGCCGTTGTACGCGGCAATCGACAGCTCGTCGCCATAAGAGGCAATGGCATTCTGCACCAGAGCTTCATCGGTCATCACCGCCATCATGCTGCCGGCTTCCGGCAACTCCTGCATCAGACGACCGCGCGCGGCAATCAGGCGAATACCATCTTCCAGCGAGAATGCGCCGGCAATGCAGGCCGCCGCAAATTCGCCCACGCTGTGGCCCATCACCAGACCGGGCGCAACGCCCCACGAACGCCACAGCATCGCCAGCGAATATTCCAGCGCGAACAGGGCGGGCTGTGTGTAACGGGTCTGGTTCAGCAGCGCCGTGTTGCGTCCCCACAGCACTGACAGCAGCGAATGCTCCAGTTCGTCGGCCAGCAGCTGGTTGCAGCGATCCATTGATTGCCGGAATGCAGCATGCGTGTCGTACAGGGTTTTGCCCATGTTCGGATACTGCGAACCCTGCCCGCTGAACAGGAACACGGGATCACCACTGCGGAATTTGTTGCGCGCCAGCGTTTCGGTGTTGAAGGTTTGCAGTTGCGCCAGCAGGTTGTCACTGCTCTGCGCTACAAACGCCACGCGATTGGCAAAGTGGTTGCGACCGTTGTTGCTGGTAAAACACAGGTCCGCCAGATTCGTTTCCGGATTGGCTTTCAGGAAAGCCAGATGATTGCGGATCTGTGCCTGCAGCGCTTCCGGCGATTTGGCCGACAGCGTCAGGATGTGTGCAGTGCGGTCTACCGCGTTCACGGCTTTCTGCTGTGCTGGCGCCTGTTCAATGATTGCGTGGGAATTGGTGCCGCTGAAGCCGAACGAACTCACGGCCGCCATCCGCTTGCTGCTGTTCCAGGGCGTCACTGCGGTCGGGATGCTGATTTTTTTCGTATCCAGATTCAGGTGCGGACTGATCTGTTTCAGATGCAGGTGCGGCGGAATCACGCCGTTCTGCATCGACAGGATTATCTTGATCAGGCCGGCGGCACCGGCAGCGACTTCGGTGTGACCGAGGTTGGTTTTCACCGAACCCACCAGCAGTGGTTGCTGGCGCGGCGCGTTGCCGTACACGCTGGCAATGGAGCGCATCTCGATCGGATCGCCCAGCGCGGTGCCGGTACCGTGCGCTTCCACATATTCGATTTCTGACGGATTTACCTGCGCGCGCTGCAACGCTTTGCGAATAACGGATTCCTGCGCCAGACCATTCGGTGCAGTCAGACCCTGGCTGCGACCGTCCTGGTTGATGGCAGTACCGCGCACGATGGCCAGTATGTTGTCGTTGTCGCGCACGGCATCTTCCAGGCGCTTCAGGAATACCATGCCGCAGCCTTCGGAACGCACATAACCATTGGCGGACGCATCGAACGTCTTGCAGCGGCCATCAGCCGACAGCATCTGTGCCCGCGACAGCGTGATGTTGGTGAGCGCAGACAGCGTGAGATTCACACCGCCGGCCAGTGCGATATCGCTTTCGCCAGTGTTCAACGACTGGCACGCCAGGTGAATGGCAACCAGCGACGATGAGCACGCGGTGTCGATGGCAGAGCAGGGGCCCTGCCAGCCCAGCGTGTAGGAGATGCGACCGGCCGCGATGCTCAGCGAATTGCCGGTGCCCATGTAAGCGTTGATCAGCGCGGGATCGCCCAGGCCAATCGCCTGCTGGCCATATTCATTCGGACCGGCGCCAACAAACACGGCGCCTTGCGAACCGGTGAACTGCGTGGGGCTGTAACCGGCGTATTCGATGGCTTCCCAACTGGTTTCCAGCAGCAGACGCTGTTGCGGGTCCATCGATGTGGCTTCCACCGGCGCGATGCCGAAAAATTCGTTGTCGAATTCGTCCACCTGATCCACCAGTCCGCCCCAGCGGCTGTACACCTTGCCGGGAACAGAAGGATCGGGATCGTAAAATTCTTCCAGCGACCAGCGTTTGTCGCCCAGATCTTCCACGGCATCAATACCGTTCTTCAACACTTCCCAGAATGCAGCGGGATTGTTGCTGTGGCCCGGATAGCGGCAGGCCATGCCAATGATGGCGATTGCGTTGCGATAACGCGGGTCCTGTGACACGACGTTGGCATCCTGTTGCGAAGTTTGGGTAATGGCCGGCGCAGACGCGGGCGTTGCTTCCATGCGGGCTGTTGCTGTGGCCATCGACATGGCCACGCTTGCCGTATCGGCAACTTCTGCGGGCGCTGACTGTTGTGGCTGCACGGCATCAACTGCGACAGTTTCTGCCTGACCTTCAATCACGCTGGTTTGTTCATCCAGATGCGCGGACAGGGCGTCGATGCTGGGATAATCGAACAGCAGACTCACCGGCAGCGGCGCGCCAATACCGCGTGCCAGCACGTTGCGGATTTCCACCGCCATCAGACTGTCCAGACCCAGTTCGCGCAGCGGCTGATTCGACTCCACATCGGTGTCTTCGCCCAGTCCCATCACCGCTACCACATTCTGGCGCACGTACTGCGTAATGATCTTGCGGCGTTCTGCTGGCAATGCATCCTGCAGGCGTTCTTTCAGTTCGCCACCGTTTTTCAGATCCTCGGCGCTGAGGTTCAGCAGATCGAACTGTTCGCCGCCGCGTTTTTTCAGCTGATCCAGCAGCAGCGGCGGCGTGATGCCTACCATCGCCACCATGCCGGCAATCTGGCCCCAGTTGATCGCGACAACCGCCACGCGATGCAGCGGGCTGCCCATGATCTGGCTGAACAGCGAAATGCCTTGCGCCGGTGTCAGCGAACTGACGCCACTGTTGCGCGCCATGCGGTTGCGCACGTTCTCGCTGGCTGCCATGCCCACCTGCGCCCACGGACCCCAGTTCACAGCCAGTACCGGCAATCCATGTTGGGTGCGGAAATCTGCCAGCGCATCGAGGAACGTGTTGGCCGCCGCGTAATTGGACTGACCCGGCAGACCCAGAATCGACGCCACCGACGAGAACAGCACGAAGAAATCCAGTTTCGAGTGCAGCGTGCTGGTGTGCAGGTTCCAGGCGCCGGCCAGCTTCGGTGCAAACACCTTGGCAAAGCGCGACCAGTTCTGTTGTGCGATTACACCGTCATCCAGCACGCCGGCGGCGTGGATCACACCGGCCAGCGGGAATTCGCTGCGATCGATACGCGCAACCAGTTCTGCAACAGCAGCAGAGTCGGTGACATCCATTCTGGCGATTTCAATGTGTGCACCCTGCTGTTGCAGCAGATTCAGTTCTTCCTGCTGTTCCGGGGTTGTGCTGCCACTGCGTCCTGTCAGCACCAGATGACGCGCGCCCTGATACACCATCCATTTGGCGAACACGATGCCCAAACCGCCCAGACCGCCGGTGATCAGGTAGGTGGCGTCGCCTTTCAGCTTGAAGGCAATATTGTCGGCCACGCTATTGGCATCCACTTCCTGCAGTCGCAGCACGCTGCGCAGTTCGCCATCCAGGCGCACCTGATCCTCTGCCGGCTCCGCCAGAATTTCCGCCAGCACTGCCTGGCTGGATGCGGCTCCGTTCACTTCCAGGCGCACGCATTTCAGTTCCGGATATTCTGCCGCCATGACTTTGGCAAGACCGAGCGTGGCCGCATTCACCAGCGCCTGTTCCGGCTGGCCTGTCGTGTTGTCACCGATCACCCACAGGCGCGGAAAGCCGGCGCCGTTGGTATTGGTAACGGCCTGCACCAGATGCAGCAGGCCGCCGCACAGGGTTTCCTGCAATTGCATCAGCTGGGCGGAATCCAGTTGCACAGAGGGTTTGGCATCGGCCACATACAGAATTCCCTGATAGCCGCGCAGCGCCGTATCCAGCACCGCCACCAGCTTGTCGAACTGTTCCCGGTGCGCAGGATTGAGCTGGATCTGCTGCGGACTTTCCTGCTGCCATTCCTTGCCCAGCGTAACCGCTACCACGTCTGCACCCTGCTTGCGCAGATCAGCCGTCAGTTCGCGCGCCAGCGTGCCTTGCGCGGAAATCACCAGCCATTTTCTACCGGCAGCGGATTTCGGTTCTGCCGTCAGGGCTTCATTTTTCCACGCCGTTTCATACAGCCAGTCATGACGGCCTTTTTC
This sequence comes from uncultured Moraxellaceae bacterium, assembly GCA_964491665.1. GTDB lineage: Bacteria > Pseudomonadota > Gammaproteobacteria > Pseudomonadales > Ketobacteraceae > Ch67. The sequence goes on along the minus strand of CAZBII010000059.1, from coordinate 3,248 downwards.
CAGATCGGCAGGCGAATGTCCCAGCGGAATGTGGTCCAGCCAGAAGCGCTTGTGCTGGAACGGATAGGTGGGCAGCACCACCCGCTTGCGTGAATAATCCGCTTCCAGTTTTTTCCACTGGATACCAAAACCGCGCTGGTGCAGTTGCGCGACGGATTTCAGTAATGTGCTCCAGTCATCGCGGCCCTTGCGCAGGGTGGGCAGCCAGAGTGTGTCGCTGTCGATGAAACCGGCCGCCAGACTCACCAGCGTGGTGTGTGGACCGATTTCCAGCACGGCGCCGACATCATCCTGCTTGAACAGTGCACGCACGGCCGCTTCAAACTGCACTGGTGCTGCTACATGACGCACCCAGTAATCGGCGTTGGCCAGTTCTTCTTTTGCCAGTGCGCCGGTCAGCGTGGAGTAAATACGGATGGAAGGATTGTGATACTGAACCGATTCCGCCACGGCACGGAATTCTTCCAGCATGGGCTGCATCAGAGGCGAGTGAAACGCGTGTGACACTTCCAGCGCTTTCACATCCAGATTCTGCGCGCGGAATTGTTCCGCGATGGCCTGCACAGTCGCAGCATCACCCGACACCACGATATTGCGCGGGCCATTCACTGCGGCAATCGATACCAGCGCTTCCTTGCCGGCCAGCGCCGCTTCAACCTGTTCAAGCGATGCCGGAATCGAGATCATCGCGCCGGGAATGGTTTTCTCAGTCATGATGCGCCCGCGCGCGCAAATCAGCTTGCAAGCATCTTCCAGCGAAAACACACCGGCCAGACAGGCAGCAGCATATTCTCCCACGCTGTGACCGATCAGGCGCGCGGGCTGGAAGCCAAACGCGCGCCACATTTCCGCCAGTGCATATTCGATGGCAAACAGTGCGGGCTGCGTGTACTGCGTTTGCGACAGCAGGTGGGAATTGTCGCCCCACATCACCGACAGCAGCGGATGCGGCAGATACTGCGACAGCAACCCGGCACAGCGATCCAGCGCCTTGCGGAACGTCGGCTGGGTTTCATAAAGCGTCTTGCCCATGCCGGCGTACTGCGCGCCCTGGCCACTGAAAAACCACGCGATCTTGCGCGTGGTGTGCTGGGCCCTGTTCGATAGCCAGTGGTCGCCGGGCTTGTTGTCGAGGAAGTCCTGAATGCCTGTGCGCAGTGCATTGATGTCGCGCGCCAGAATACTCAGACGGTGGGAAAAATGATTGCGGCCGACGTTGCTGGTAAATGCGATATCGCCCAGCTCCGGCAGCGGGTCGTTCTGCAGGAATTGCTGGTAGCGTTGCGCCAGTTCCTGCAGGGCTTTGGGCGACTTGCCGGACAGGTTCACCAGATGCAGATCGCGGTCGCCGGCCATTGTTTCCCTGCGCTGCAGTTGCGGCGGTGTGCTTTGCAGAATGGTGTGACCGTTGGTGCCGCCGAAACCGAAAGAACTCACGCCGGCAAACAGCTCATCCGGATTCTGGCCGGTGCCACGCCATTCACGCAGACCGGTGCTGACTTCTACCGGATAGCGGTCCCATTCGATATGCGGATTGGGCTTGTTGTAATTCATGTGTGGCGGCAGCTGGCGGTGCTGCATGGACAGGATCACCTTGATCAGGCCACCCATGCCGGCTGCGGCTTCCATGTGCCCCAGATTGGTTTTGGCGGAACCGATCAGCAGCGGCTTCTGCTTGCTGTGTGACTTGCTGTACACCGCACCGATCGCACCCACTTCAATGGGATCGCCCAATGAAGTACCGGTGCCGTGCGCCTCCACGTAACTCACCTGTTCCGGCGCCACGCCACCGTTCGCCAGGGCATCGAGAATGACGCGCTCCTGCGCCGCTTCGTTGGGCGCGGTCAGACCCTGGCTGCGACCATCCTGATTTACAGCGGTGCCGCGAATCAGTGCCAGAATATTGTCGCCATCCTTGATCGCGTCGGACAGACGCTTCAGCACCAGCACGCCGCAGCCTTCTGCACGCACATAACCATCGGCATCGGCATCAAAGGTCTTGCACTTGCCATCTTCCGCCAGCATGCGCGCCTTGGAAAAAACGATGGAGCTGGTGGGCGACAGAATCAGGCCCACACCAGCCGCAATCACCATATTGCTTTCCTGCAAGCGCAGGCTCTGACAAGCCATGTTCACCGCCACCAGCGATGACGAGCAGGCCGTGTCCAGCGCCATCGACGGGCCTTGCAGACCCAGCAGATAGGACAGGCGACCGGCCGCGACCGAACCGGCATTGCCGGTGCCATCGTAAGGCGAAATCTGGTCCAGCAGGCCCACGCGGGTCTGCATGTGCGCGTAATCCTGGCTGGAGATTCCGAGGAAGACTCCCGTCTTCGAACCTTTCAGACTGTCAGGCGCGTAACCTGCATGCTCCACTGCGTCCCACACGGTTTCCAGAAAAATGCGGTGCTGCGGGTCCATGCACTGGGCCTCAACCGGTGCGATGCCGAACAGCTCGGCGTCAAACTGGTCGATGTCTTTCAGGATGCCCATGAAGCGGGAATTGATCTTGCCGGGCTGTGACAGGTCGGGATCGTAAAACGCATCCATGTGCCAGCGCTCGCGATTCATTTCCGTCACGGCATTGCCACCTATCTTCAAAAGATCCCAGTAGTCCGCAGGATTGCTGATGCCGCCGGGAAAGCGGCAACCCATGCCGATCACGGCAATCGGCTCCCTTTTGCTGCGCTCACTTTCCTTAAGCTGCGCGCGCAGCCGCTCGATTTCGTCCAGCGCGTCCGACATGAGTGTGCGCATATCTGAATCCTGCATGGTGTTGCTCCTGGTCTTGTACTGAACAAAAAGAAATTTTCAGAAATTGTTAGACAATCCGGTTGTATGCCGGATCTGTTATGAATGGTGTCTGTCCGCTGTTTTGGCTGTATCCGCCACGGCCATCAGAAAATGGCGCTAGGCCTGGCCGACAGTGGCATCGCATGCCGAAAAATGCAGTGTGAAGTGAGAGGTGCGAGCTGAACAAAAACGGAGAGAATACATGTAGCCTCCTGCCATTTTGATGTGTTGTTATCCTTCGACTGCGCAGTCATTTCTTTTAGTCGAAAAGCAGTCGACGGGGAATCGTGAGAGGTCAACGCTTTCGGCAGGAATTTTATTTGTGCGCCTGGGATTCCTGTTTCGGCGCATCGTAACGGAATGCATTTTTTTAAAAAGTAAAAATTTGTAAATTGCAGAATTGTGCGAACAAATGCCGGTGATGAATTGCTTCTGAGCTATCGATTTATGGGGTT